>NZ_JAQPZO010000001.1:176080-352160 GCF_037619445.1 Exiguobacterium sp. USCH10
AAACGTCCTCCGGAATCTGCTCTTCGATGTTTAATGCTGAGAGTAAGGAGAGGAGTGCCGGGTCCTCATGAACAGGAATTCCGTTCGCTTGAGCAATCTCAAGCATCCGCTCAGCGACAATCCCCGTCCCTTTCGCCACGACGTGCGGGGCATCCATTGATTGTTCATATGACAGAGCGATTGCTTTCTTTGGATCGTTCATATTTGGAGATCCACCTTTCCGAGAGGCGCAAATGTTTCTGGCACACGCTCCCGCTTTGCTTCGTATGAAAAAGAAGACAAATCGAAATCGACGCGTTTCAACCCTTCTTTTAGAAGCGGTTCGTATGTACGGACGTATGGACTCAAATCATGTTGCTCATTAAATACCCGAACGGATACATACCTTTTTTGAATCAACACATCGATTCCCGTTTCGCCGAATCGTGGCGTTTCAAGAAACAGGACGATTCGGGCATGATCAGAATCAATCGCCTCTCGTTTTGGTGCTTCTAAACGAAGTTGAACGTGTTCAAACGGACCTAAATGCGGTATGTGAAATGCTTGAGCGACGAACGGGGGGCTCTGGGTCGCATTGAACGCTTCCTGGGCTCGCACGAACTGCTCGAACTTCGGCTCGCCTTTCGCTTTGAACAGCTCGCTGACGAGCGCCTTTACATCAGACCCCGCTCCGCTCTCTAGCATCGTTTTCCCGGCTGTCTTGACCGATTCTGGTGTCGGAATCGGTTCGCGAATGAAACGGGCAAGTTGTTCCCCTAATGTCTGGAGAGGTGATTTTGAAGCCACGAGCGCTTCTGACGCTTGTGGGACGACTTTCAAGACGAGCTTCGGCTCGACGTCCGTGACGACCATCTTATACGTCACGTTCTCTTTCACGTTCGCATTGATACCTACCCGAAAGATTCCTTGCGGCAACTGCATGACTGCCTCATTGCCGGGCAGAAGTTGTAGCACCTTCCCGACAATTGTATTCCCGAGCAAAAGCGGTCGCGACGTCTGTTCGGTCACTTTGAATGGTAAAACTCCTTGATGATCGATGCGCAACGCCATCACTCCTTTCACATATGCTTGATCGGGGCGAATGTACGACGATGGATCGGTGTCACCCCGTAACGTCTCAATCCTTCTAAATGAGCCTCTGTCCCATACCCGGCGTTATTGGCAAACCCGTAACCGGGATACGTCCGGTCGTATTCTTCCATCATCCGGTCCCGGACGACCTTGGCGACAACACTCGCCGCAGCGATTGAGACGCTGAGCGTGTCCCCTTTAATCAAGGACTGCTGAGGAATGTCGAGGTCCAGTTTCATGGCGTCAATCAATAAAGCATCGACCTCCCCGACTTGACGAATCGCCTCCATCATCGCAAGTTTCGTCGCCTCATAGATGTTGACCTCATCGATTACCGCAGGATCGACGATTCCGACACCGACTTCCGCGACTTCCATGATGTGTTCGTATGCCGTGTCTCTCGCCGTTTTCGACATTTTCTTCGAATCGTCCAACCCCGCGATATAAAACCCTTCCGGTAGTAAAACGGCAGCCGCCACGACCGGTCCTGCGAGCGGTCCACGCCCGACCTCATCGACTCCGACAATTCGAGTGAATCCTTGTGACTTCCATTCACGTTCATATGACATTCGACGCTCAAAATCGTCCTGTAATGCTTGTTCTCGCTCGAATTGGCGCTCTTTTTGCCGAAGCAACGTTTGCACACCTGCTCGGGGGTCTTGTGACAAGGTTGGGTAGATTTGTACCCATTCTTCATATCGGATGTCCGCTAGTTGTTGTTTAATCTGTTGAATCGTCACGTTCTTCCTCCTATTCAAAAAAAGCCCTGTTTACACAGGACTTTACGCCATTTCATGGTCAGCCGGTGTCTCAAGCGAGATCCGTCCGATTTTTTCATGCCGTAGTTCATTCAAAAGTAGTTCGCTCGCCTTCTCAAAATCGACGTAACCGCCACTGATGAGACCACGCTTTTTCCCGATCATCTCAAGGAGTTCCACGCCGTCCTCCGGTAACGTTTCGAGTTTGAAGCGTTCCTTTAATTGTTCCGGATAACGAGCATGCAACTCACGAACCGTATACAAGGCGATATCATCTAAATTGAGAATCTCGTCTTTGATGGCGCCGGTCGCGGCGAGACGATATCCGACGAGTTGGTCCTCAAACTTCGGCCAGAGAATACCTGGCGTATCTAAGAGCTCCATCTCGCTACCCTTCATCTTGATCCACTGTTGACGCTTCGTCACACCCGGTCGATCGCCTGTGATGGCAATGTTACGACCTGCGAGACGGTTGATGAGCGTCGACTTCCCAACGTTCGGGATTCCGATGATGAGCGCACGAATCGGGCCAGGGTTACGTCCCTTTTCACGCATGCGGTCATGTTTTTCTTGCATCAACTTTTGCGCGCCTGTGATGAGCTGTTTCAAGCCTTTGCTATGCTTCGCATCAACTGCGACGACTTCGACCTCTTCTCGCTTCAGGGCACGTAACCACGCGTCCGTCACGACAGGGTCGGCCATGTCCGCTTTGTTGAGGACGATGAGTCGCGGCTTGCCTGCCGTGATCTCATCGACCATCGGGTTACGACTCGATTGTGGCACACGTGCATCCACGAGCTCGATGACGACATCGATCAATTTTAATTTTTCAGTTACTTGTCTTCTTGCTTTGGCCATGTGGCCAGGAAACCATTGAATTGCCAAAAAAGCACCACCTTAATCTTCTACCGTGCCAACATCGTCGAGCGGCCAGAAGATGAAGTTCGTCTTACCGACAATCTCCTCTTTCGACACAAATCCGATTTCACGACTGTCCTTCGAGTTTTGACGATTGTCTCCCATGACGAAGTATGAGTCTTCAGGGACGACTGACTCGCCTGTCACTTGTTCAAGCGTGAAATTCTCCGTCAGCGGGAACCCGTTCATCTGTGCACGGAACTCGTCTAAATACGGTTCTTCTACCGCTTCACCGTTAATATAGAGCACGTCATCTCGATATTCGAGCGTGTCGCCTGGAATGGCGATGACACGTTTAATATAATCTTTTGATTCTGTCGCATGGAATACGACGATATCACCTCGGTCTAGCTCACCAACATAGTTCGAAATTTTACTGACGATCATTCGATCCGCATTGTGGAGTGTCGGCATCATCGACTCCCCTTCAACGATGACAGGAACGAAGATGAACGTCCGGATGACGAACGCGATGACAAGAGCGACAACGATGGCCTTGAGCCAACTAAACACTTCTTTCAACTTCACTCACTCCTCTATCCATTTGAACTTATTGTACTAGAAAAAAAGAAGCTTGTCGCAAGCGACAAGCTTAATTCCCATCTTAACGACGGATTTCTTTAATACGTGCTGCTTTACCGCGAAGGTTACGGAGGTAGTAAAGTTTCGCACGGCGAACTTTACCGTAGCGTACGACTTCGATTTGTGCAACGCGTGGTGAGTGAAGCGGGAATGCACGCTCAACACCTACGCCGTAAGAAATCTTACGGACTGTGAATGTTTCGCTGATGCCGCCACCTTTACGCTTGATTACAACACCTTCGAAAATCTGGATACGCTCACGCGTTCCCTCTACAACTTTAACGTGGACACGTACTGTGTCACCAGGACGGAAAGCAGGTACGTCCGATTTGAATTGTTCTTCTGTGATTTCACGGAACAGTTTTTGTGTGTTCATGAATCATATCTCCTTTTTCTTCAATGTTCATATCTTCATATGCCCAAGCATCCAATAGCGGAACATCGGTAATCGATGGGTTTAACCCACATGCTCAAACATAGCATATATTTCTCAATCGCGCAACGATTGGAGAAACTTTTTATCGTCTTCTGTCAGCTCGAGTTGTTCGAGTAAATCCGGTCGACGCCTGTACGTTCGCTCGAGTGATTGTTCGCGTCGCCACGTCTCGATCCGGGCGTGATTGCCAGAAAGGAGGACATCCGGTACTTTCAACCCACGAAAATCGGCAGGTCGTGTATAGTGCGGATATTCCAGTAGACCGGTTGAGAACGAATCGTCCTCATGGCTCGCCTGATCGCCGAGGACGTCCGGGAGCAGTCTCACCGTCGCATCGATCATCACCATCGTCGCGAGCTCGCCACCCGTCAAGACAAAGTCGCCGATCGACACTTCGTCCGTCGCCAGTTCATCGTGGATGCGCTGGTCGAATCCTTCATAATGTCCGCACAAAAAGATCAGATGTTCTTCCCGGGCCCATTCTTCCGCCATCTGCTGATTGAACGGCTTTCCGGTCGGTGTCGTCAGGATGACTCGTGGTGACTTCGCCTCGATCGAGTCAAACGCATCGAAGATCGGTTGTGGGGTGAGCAACATGCCCGCCCCTCCCCCATACGGATAATCGTCGACTTTATGATGCTTGTTCGTTGAAAAATCCCGGAAATTGATGAACGACATATCCACTTGTCCGACCGCTTTCGCGCGGCCGACGATAGAGTGGTCGAGCGTCTTGAACATATCCGGGAATAACGTCAACACATCAATCTTCATCGTCAATCATTCCGGGAATCGGTGTGATGACGACACGTTTTGCTTCGACGTCGATCTCTTTCACGACCGATTCGATATAAGGGATGAGGGCGTCCGATTTACCTGGGCGTTTGATGACCCATACGTCGTTCGCACCCGTCTCAAAGATATCATCGATCACACCGATCGATTCGCCATCGACGATTGCCTCACAACCAATAATCTCATGATAGTAATATTCGTTCTCCGAGAGATCATGCACGTGTTCGGCATGGACATACAACTTCAACCCTTTATATTTCTCGATGAGGTTGATGTTCTCAAACCCTTTGAACGTGACGAGATGGAACTGTTTGTGCGGACGATACGTCGTGATCGTCATCTCTTGTTTCGTTCCGTCCACGTCAAGGAACAACGTGTTCCCTTTTTTAAATCGTTCTTCCGGAAAATCTGTCGCCGCCAAAATTTTCACTTCCCCTTTAAGGCCGTGCGTATTGGCGATTTTCCCAACGTATAACCAATCCATTCGCGTTCCCTCCTCAACAAAATAGGCCGACCTCAGAAAAGGTCGGCCACATCATTACTTCGCGTTTTTCGCGTTGTGGAATTTCTCCATGATCCCTGCTTTAGAGAACAAGTTACGTACTGTGTCAGATGGCTTCGCGCCGTCTGCCAACCATTTGAGAGCGAGTTCTTCGTTGATGCGAACTTCAGCTTCTGGTTTTGCAACCGGGTTGTAGTGACCAACTTGCTCGATGAAGCGACCGTCACGTGGTGAACGTGAGTCTGCTACAACGATACGGTAGAAAGGTGATTTTTTTGCGCCCATGCGCTTAAGACGAATTTTAACTGCCATGGTAATATACCTCCATCATGTGTTTAAGAATTGACAACTTTTATAGTATACAGCTTTTTTGTCCGACTGACAAAAGTTTTTGTTAGAAGAACGGAAGACCTAAGCCCTTTTTCTTCCCTTTCATTTGTCCTGACATTTGCTTCATCAGCTTCTTCATGTCATCGAACTGTTTGATGAGACGGTTCACTTCTTGAATCGAGCGACCGCTCCCTTTTGCGATCCGCTTCCGACGACTCGCATTGAGCACTTCCGGGTTGGAACGCTCATGTTTCGTCATCGAGCGAATGATCGCTTCGACGTGATCGAGTTGTTTCTCGTCGATTTGGACGTTCTTCAACCCTTTCATCTTACCTGCACCAGGTAACATCGAAAGTAATTCATCAATCGGGCCCATGTTTTTCACTTGACCCAACTGTTCAATGAAATCATCGAACGTGAATGACGCGTCACGAATTTTGCTTTCTAGCTCTCTCGCTGCGTCTTGGTCCATCTGTGTCTCGGCTTTCTCAATGAGCGAGAGCACGTCCCCCATTCCAAGGATCCGTGACGCCATGCGTTCTGGATGGAATGGTTCGAGGGCATCCAACTTTTCTCCGAGACCGACGAATTTAATCGGCGCTCCCGTGACTGCCTTGATCGAAAGGGCTGCCCCGCCTCGTGTATCTCCGTCGAGCTTTGTGAGCACGACCCCGGTGATTCCGAGTTTCTCATTGAAACTGTCGGCCACATTGACCGCATCTTGACCTGTCATCGAGTCGACGACAAGGAAGATTTCATTTGGTTTGGCAATCGTCTTCACATTTTCGAGCTCACCCATGAGCGTCTCGTCGATATGAAGGCGACCCGCCGTATCGATCAACACGAAATCGTGATGATTTGTTTTTGCGTACTCGAGCGCTTTCGTCACAATCTCTTCTGGCTTCACTTGATCGCCAAGTGAGAAGACCGGTAAATCGAGTTGTTTCCCGAGTGTCTCGAGCTGCTTGATTGCCGCCGGACGATAAATATCCGCCGCGACGAGAAGTGGACTGCGGTTATGCTTTTTGCGAATCAAGTTCGCTAGCTTCCCAGTCGTTGTCGTCTTACCTGCCCCTTGCAGACCGACCATCATGACGACTGTCGGTGGTTTCTGACTGAATGAGATCGGGACGACATCGCTTCCCATCAAATTCGTCAACTCTTCGTGAACGATTTTGACGACTTGTTGACCTGGTGTCAATGATTTCATGACATCCTGACCAACCGCACGTTCTTTCACGTCATTGACGAATTGCTTGACGACTTTAAAGTTGACGTCGGCTTCTAGTAAGGCGAGGCGAACCTCACGCATCATCTCTTTGACATCAGCCTCAGAGATTTTCCCTTTACCGCGCATCTTTGAAAGCGTCGATTGCAACCGTTCTGATAATCCTTCAAATGCCATGCTCCAGCCCCCTACTCTAAATTCTCAAGCGCAGAAATCGTAGCTTGCACGTCATCCGTGAGCTCGACTTGACGTTTGAGGGTCTGAAGAAGTTGCTGACGCTGTTCGAATTTTTCGAATAGAGCGAGCTTTTCCTCGTACTGTTCAAGCATCGTTTCTGTACGCTTTATGTTATCGTAGACCGCTTGACGGCTGACTTCAAACTCTTCCGCTATCTCTCCGAGCGAGTAGTCATCTAGGTAATAAAGAGACATATAGTTGCGCTGTTTCGGTGTGAGGAGCGCTTGATAGAAATCGATGAGATAGTTCATGCGATTCGTTTTTTCGAGCGTCAAACCTTTCACCTCCACATGTTAAGTGAAATCCCTTTACAACTACCAATAGTACAGCCGTGCCTAGTACTTGTCAAGTTTTTTTCTTAACAGTAAAACTTAGGCGAGGTCTTTGTTTGTGTCCTCATTTTCAGTTGAGTCCTCTTCTGATTTGTCCTCGAAAACGTCTCCGAACAACCCAAGGACAAACTGCTCTGGGTCAAACTCTTGCAAATCGTCCATCTTCTCCCCGAGACCGACATATTTGACCGGAATATCGAGTTCATTTCGAATCGCGAGAACAATCCCACCTTTTGCTGTACCGTCGAGTTTCGTCAAGACGATCCCGCTCACGTTCGTCGCTTCTTTGAACGCTTTCGCTTGAATCATAGCGTTTTGTCCGGTCGTTGCATCTAATGCGAGTAAGACCTCATGTGGTCCGTTCGGGACTTCTCGTTCGATGACCCGTTTCACTTTTTCAAGTTCTTTCATTAAGTTCACTTTATTTTGAAGGCGTCCGGCCGTGTCACAGATGAGCACGTCCATGTTACGTGACTTCGCAGATTGAACTGCATCGTATACGACGGCGGCCGGGTCCGACCCTTCCGTTTGACGAATGACCGGTACTCCGACGCGTTCGCCCCATACTTGAAGTTGCTCGATCGCTCCTGCACGGAACGTATCTCCTGCCGCGAGCATGACGTTACGACCTTCCGACTTCAATTGATGCGCCAGTTTTCCAATCGTCGTTGTCTTTCCGACACCGTTCACACCGACAAACAAGATGACAGTGAGTCCGTCTTGCATGTTCAGTTCACGGTCAGATTCGTCTTCCTGAAGGCGTTTCGCCACCACTTCAACGAGAGCATCCCGAACAGCGACCGGGTCCTTCAAGTTGCGTCGTTTGACTTCTTCTTTCAAGTCTTCGACAAGGTCCATCGTCGTCGTGACGCCGACATCCGCTTGGATGAGCAAATCTTCGAGTTCATCGAAGAAGTCCTCATCCACCTCGCGAAAACGGTAAACGAGGTCGTTGACGGCACTCGCAAATCCGTCACGCGTCTTCGTCAATCCGTCCGTAAACTTTTGTGACACCTCTTGGGTAGATGTCGTTAATTTCTCTTTTAATTTCTTGAAAAAACTCAACGTGATTCCTCCATCTCTTCATCCATTTCTACGACACGTTTTGCTTCAGACAGTTCGACCGATAACACTTCGGACACCCCGTTCTGTTGCATCGTGACGCCATAAAGCGTATCTGCCGCTTCCATTGTACCTTTACGGTGCGTGATGATGACAAATTGCGTGTCGATTGAGAGCGTGCGAATATATTCCCCGAACCGGTGTACGTTCGCCTCATCAAGCGCCGCTTCGACTTCATCGAGGACACAGAATGGTACCGGACGCGTTTTCAAAATCGCAAACAGTAAGGCGATTGCCGTGAGCGCACGCTCTCCTCCAGACAACAGACTGAGCGTCTGTAACTTTTTGCCAGGCGGTTTGGCGACGATCTCAATCCCTGTATTCAACAAGTCAGACTCATCGACTAATTTCAAATCTGCTTCGCCCCCACCGAACAACTCGGTGAACGTCTGTTTGAAGTGTGCCCGAACGTTCGTATACGTCTCTTTGAAAAGACGCGTCACTTCACGGTCCATCTCGGCGATAATCTCATACAAATCTTCTTTCGCACTGACCAAGTCATCCCGCTGTTCAGACAAGAACGTAAAGCGCTCATGAACGCTATCGAACTCCTCGATCGCATTTAAGTTAACCGGTCCGATTTCCTCAATTTGACGAACGAGTAATTTAAACTCTTCTTTCGCCTCATCAAGAGGAATCTCAAGCGCCGGTAAGAGTTCTGCAACGAGCCCGTGTTCCTCTAACGCATCGAGCTTCCACTGTCGTTTTAATTCGAACTCTTGTTTCGCCGTTTCTAGTTTTCGAACGACTGCTTCAGCTTGACGCCGCGCTTCCGTCGCTTGTTCGACACGTTGACGCATGATGCGGTACGCCTCTTCATTTGACTTGAGCGTTGCCGTCATGTCTTGAAGTCGCTCTTGAATGTTGGTGAATTCAAGCTTGGCCGTAGCAAGCGTCTCTTCTAACTCGGCAGATGAGACGACTTCCCCACTGTCAAGTCGCGTAAGTTCACGATTCATCTGATCGGTCCGGTCCTGTAGACGTTTCCGTTCAGTCGTCAAGCGCTCCACTTCATAGCGAACCCGTTCTTCTTCGAGCGTATGGCGTTGTAGGTCGAGCTCGTTTTGACGAAGCATCGCTTCAAGTTGCCCCGTACTTTCAGCACTTTTTGCCTGTTCGGCACGAAGCGACTCTAGACGAACACGAATGTCCGCTTGCTCTTTATCCGTATCTGCCAACGTCTTCGTCAAACGTTCGAGTTCGGCTGTCGACGTCTCAATCGTTTTCTCGTAACGCAGCATCTCATGATCGAACAGTTCAAGTTGTGACTTGGCATCAAGCGAGGCGCGTTCGGCGGTACGGTAAGTAGCCTCGACCTCTCGAAGCGATCCTTCGACGGTACGTTTCTCGTCTCGTAGTGTTGATAATGCTTCAGTGATTGTCTTCAACGCTTCCGTGTATTCTTGAAGACGTTGTTTTTGCTCATGAAGCATCGCGAGCCCTTGTGTCAATCCTTGTTTCAAATCGTCTAACTCACGCGATTGAGTGAACAAGGCCACCCCTTGCTTACGACTTCCGCCGGTCATCGAACCACCGACGTTCACGATGTCTCCTTCGAGCGTGACGACGCGGAAACGGTATCCGGTCATTTGCGCAATCCGGTTCGCGACTTCTAACGTCTCGGCGACGAGCACCGAACCGAGAAGTGATTTTTTCAACGTTTCGAACGACTCGTCCGTCTCGACTAAATCAGATGCCACCCCGACAAATCCAGTCATCGATTCGAGGCGATGTAACACCTCAGTCGGTACAAATCTTGGTTTGATCGTCGTCATCGGTAAGAACGTCGCGCGACCTGCGTTCGCTTTGCGCAATCGATCGATTTCATGACGTCCGACTGTCTCGTCTTTGACGACGACATGTTGTTGCGTCTGTCCGAGAGCCGTCTCGATGGCAGCTTCATACGAAGGACGAACACGAATCAGTTCAGCGACGGCACCAAGCACACCTGATGAACGGTCTTTCAATACAAACTTAACCGCATGGAAATATCCTTCATACGATTGCTTCATCCGTTCGAGCATCTCAATCCGATCTTCCGTCTTTTGACGTCGACGTTCGAGGTCATAGTAAGACGTTTCTGCCCGTGTCAACTTTTCACGGATCGCCGTCTCTTGGTCGCGAAGTTCCGCTTCTTTTTTACTTAGTAATTCGAAACGACCTTGCACATTTTCATATCGTTCCCGTGTCGCTTCGAGTGTTGCTTCTTGTGAAGACCGATCATCAAGACGATGTTTGTTCTCACGAAGGAGACGTTCTTTCGACTCGATGGCGACATCGATATCCCGTTGCTCCCGCTTTTGTTGGTTACTGATTGTCGCTCGCGTTGTGGCGAGTTCGAACGCCTCACTTTGTAACGCTTCAATCTCGGCATTGAAATCACGAGAGGCAGCAGTCAATTGTTGTTGAAGCGCGTCTCTCGCCTCGGTCGTTTGTCGCAACGTATCTATTTTTTTAGACAATTCATCACGAACGACCGCCAGTCGAGTCTCTAGCTCTTCCATCTCGGCGCTCACTTCTTCACGTTGACGGACGAGACGCTCTTTCATCTCGGCTCCATGCTCTTCTTGTGCTTTCGCGAGCTTGATGTCACCCGTCAAGCGTTCGACATACGTCGACTGTTCGCGCTCTTTTTGGTTCATCTCGGATAACTCTTCACGAAGGGTCGATAGCGTAGCCTCAAGTTGAGTACGTTCCTCCGTGAGGTGTTGTACAGAACGATCGCAATCCGATAACTGCTTGATCGATTCTGTATGACGTACCGTCACTTGTTCAATTTCTTGTTGGAGCAACTGAATTTCGGCACCCATAATCCCCGTCTCGAGCTCGTCATGACGGGCTTTTGCCACTGTATATTCCCGAGCGAGCGCCGCCTGCTCACGAAGTGGTTCCACCCGGTCAGCCAATTCAAACAAAATGTCGTCGACACGTGACAAGTTCAATTCAGTGTCTTGCAATTTACGCTCAGCCTGTTTTTTACGCTGGCGATACTTGAGGACACCTGCCGCCTCTTCGATGACGGCACGACGATCTTCCGGCTTCCCGGAAATGACTTGCTCGACTCGACCTTGCCCGATGATCGCGAACGCATCACGGGAAAGACCTGTGTCTAAAAAGAGATCAATGACGTCTTTTAGACGACATGGTTTTTTATTCATAAAATAGTCGCTGTCCCCACTTCGGGTCACGCGACGGGTCACACTCACTTCCTCATAAGGGAGACGTAACTGTTCGTCGCGATTATCGAGGACGAGCGTGACCTCCGCGACGTTTCGGTGATTCTCACCTTCACTTCCGGCAAAGATGACGTCTTCCATCTTGGCACCGCGAAGTGATTTGGCCGACTGTTCTCCAAGTACCCAGCGAACAGCGTCCGATATATTGGATTTTCCGCTTCCGTTCGGCCCTACTACAGCCGTGACGCCGGGACGGAAATCTAATTCAATTCGCTTGGCAAATGATTTAAAGCCAGCGAGTTCGATTCGTTTTAAGTGCATCGTGACCATCCTATCCGCAGTAAGCATTCATCTGTATATTTTACCACAGTTAACAGTTCGTCAAAATGACAGAATCATGCTATTCTTAAAAGAACTGTAGAAAGGGGAATACAGATGACGAATGAACAGATGATTGAAGCGATTTTAGACAAAATGAACATTATTAACCGCGGTGCAATCAAGGCGGAAGAATATAATGCGGCTGACCCATCAGCGGTGAAAGAGATTTACGAGTACGTAATGACACGTTCTTCCCTCTCTTTATCGGAAGTCGACGGGATTGTCGAAGAACTCGGTCAATTGACATGAAAAAGGAGTGGAACCATTGTGAATGGTCCACTCCTTTTTGTTTATAGATCAGCGTAACGTCGATTGAACGCGATGAGCGCTTCTTTAGCAGCCAACTGCTCGGCTTCTTTTTTAGAGCGCCCGACTCCCTCCCCGACGATGTCGTCGCTGAGCCGTGCATGGGCAACGAATTCACGGCTGTGCGCCGGTCCTCGCTCCTCGATGATTTCATACGTGACCGGACCTAAGCCTTCCCGTTGCACACTCTCCTGCAACTGGCTCTTGAAATCGGTCTGTTCTTCAAATACACCCGCTAAGACTTTCGGAAAAACCGCTTCGGCGAGGAATCGTTCGACTGCCTCAATCCCTTGGTCTAAATAAAGAGCACCGATATAGGATTCGAAGACATCGGCAAGTAGTGCCGGACGTTTTCGTCCACCGGTCAACTCTTCACCTTTTCCAAGTAAGATGAAGTCAGAGAAAGCATAGGCCTCCGCAAAATTCACGAGTGACGGTTCGCAAACGATCGCCGCCCGTAATTTCGTTAATTCCCCCTCGGAGCGCTCCGGATAAGTCTCATATAGGAAGCGGGATACGGTCAATTCTAACACGGCATCCCCTAAAAATTCTAAGCGTTCATTGTCTTTTCGTAATCCACGTTGTTCATTCACGTATGAAGAGTGTGTGAACGCCTGCATGAGCAAGTCGTGATTCGAAAACTGAACGTCTAAACGCTCTTCTAATGACTTGAATAATTCTAAGATGCGTGCTCGTTCCATTTCCTGACGCCGGCGCCGTTGCGCCGACCCTTGACGGTCAAACCGTCGTTTGTCTTTTGTCATAGTTCCCTCCATGAATAAGCACAAGCCCACCGCTCGGAACCGAGCGGTGGGATGGCTTGATTACACTTTTGTTTCGATATACGCTACTACGTCGCCAACAGTCGCGAGCTTCTCAGCGTCTTCGTCTTCAATCGTGATGTCGAATTTGTCTTCGAGGTCCATCACCATTTCCATTACTTCAAGCGAGTCAGCGCCAAGGTCGTCCTTGAACGATTTCTCTGCAGTGATCTCAGAAACGTCTTTCCCGAGCTTCTCTGCTACTGCTTCTTGTACGTCTACTAAAATTTGTTCTTTTGTCATGATAAAATCCCTCCAAAGGTAAGTATATTAAATGTCTGTCTATTGGTAAAGTTCTCTTTTACGCCATCGTCATGCCGCCATCGACGGCAATCGTCTGACCTGTCACGTAAGCGGCTTGTTCAGATGCTAAGAATGAGACGAGGTTCGCCACATCTTCGACTTGACCGAAGCGATTGAACGGAATTTGCTCGAGTGTAGCGTTCCGCTGTTCATCTGTCAAGGCATCAGTCATATCGGTTTGAATGAAACCTGGGCAAACGGCATTGACCGTCACATGACGACTTGCGAGTTCGCGTGCCACTGATTTCGTCAACCCGATCAGCCCTGCTTTCGCAGCCGCATAGTTGGCTTGTCCGGCATTCCCAGTGATCCCGACGACCGAGGCGATGTTGATGATTCGCCCCGATTTTGATTTGAGCAACGAACGTGTGACCGCTTGCGATGTGAGGAACGCGCCTTTCAAGTTCGTCGATAAGACGTCATTGAAGTCCGCTTCTTTCATCCGCATGAGTAACCCGTCACGTGTGATGCCTGCATTGTTCACAAGACAATCGACGCGTCCATACGTATCGACCGTCGTCTTGACGAGCGCTTTAACGTCGTCAGCGTTTGAGACGTCTGCCTTCACGGCCGTAGCATCGCCACCTGCTTCAATGATGGCCGCCACGACAGCGTTTGCTTTTTCTTCACTACCCGAGTAATTCACGACGACTCGGAAGCCGTCTTCCCCTAAACGTTTCGCGATGGCCGCACCGATACCACGGGACGCGCCAGTCACGATCGCTACTTGATCATGCACGAACTTCTCCTCCTAACGAGGCGACTTCTTCCAACGTGGTCGCCTTTTGAATCGATACATTCGAATCGATTCGTTTAATCAACCCCGAAAGTGGTGACGATGGACCGAATTCGATGAACGTGTCCACCCCGTCTGCAATCGCTTTTCGAACACATTCTTCAAAACGAACAGACGAATATAGTTGTTTCGTCAACAACGCTTTCAGATGTTCGGGATCACGATGCACAGCCGCATCCACGTTCGAAATGAAATCGACAGACGCTTCTTGGAACGGTGATGAGGCGAGGACATCTTGGAAACGTGTCGCCACCGGCATCATATATGAACTGTGGAACGCACCGGAGACGTTTAACGGCAATACCCGTTTCGCGCCGGCTGCCTTCAGTTCTACACTCGCCTGTTCGACCGCATCGATCTGCCCGGAAATGACAAACTGACCAGGGCAATTCAAGTTAGCGATTTGAACCAAGTCCCCACTCGCACTAATTTTTTCAGTGATATGAAGCGCTTCTTGAAGATCGGTCATTCCGACGACTGCCGCCATCGTCCCGTCTTTTACAGAAGACATCAAATTACCACGTTCTCGAACGAGCACGGTCGCCTCTTCTAAATCGATGACCCCCGCTGAGACGAGCGCCGCATACTCTCCTACGCTATGTCCGATGACGACATCCGGTGTCGCACCGTTTGCCGCATAGGCTTGTGCAAGCAACGAGGCATGTGCCACGATTGCTGGTTGTGCGACTTCTGTTTCTTGTAGGTCTTCTTTCGACCCGGCAGACATGACTTCAAGAAGGTCAAATCCGAGTCGACGCCCGATTGCCTGAAGGGCTTCAGGTTGGTCTAAAAAGGTCTGTCCCATTCCAACGGCTTGAGAGCCTTGTCCCGGGAACACCCATGCTACTTTCCCCATGTCCTCACCTGCTTTCGCTTAGTCTATCGCTTTGGCACGCTTGATTTTATCGACGACGTCGTGGTCTACCATGATTTTCGCCTGTTTCAACGCACTCGCAATCGCAAGTGCGTCGCTCGATCCGTGTGCCTTGATGACAGGCGCATTGATCCCGAATAATCCGGCTCCCCCATGTTCACGATAATCAAGCGTTTCTTTCAATCGTCTTAATTTCGGCTTTAAGATGAGAGCGGCAAGTTTTGATACAAGGTTGCTCGTGAATTGTTCTTTCATCATCTTCATGAGCATCGCTGAGGATCCTTCTACACCTTTTAACAAGATGTTTCCGGCAAATCCTTCCGTCACGATGACATCCACGTCTCCTGACATCGCTTCACGCGCTTCGACATTCCCAACAAAGTGGACAGGGGCCTGTTCAAGGAGGGGGAACGCTTCTTTCGTGAGCGCATTTCCTTTTCCGGCCTCCGTCCCGATATTGAGAAGGGCGACACGCGGTGAATTGATGCCACGGACATGTTCTGCATACAGTGAACCCATGATCGCATAATCCACAAGATGTTCGGCTTTCGCATCCGGATTCGCTCCGACATCCAGCACGACGACACCACTACCTGTATATGTAGGGAACGTCGGAGATAGTGCTGGACGCTCGATTCCTGGGATTCGTCCGATGACGAAGAGAGAAGCTGCCATCAAGGCGCCGGTGTTCCCGGCAGACACGAGAGCATCCGCTTTTCCTTCTTTGACAAGGTTTGCCGCTACGACGAGCGAGCTGTCCTTTTTGCGGCGGACCGCACGAACAGGCTCATCCTCACCTGTAATGATTTCACTTGCTGGAACGACCGTCACACGAGGATCGTCAAGTCCATAAGAGGCAATTTTTACCTCATCACCGACTAGAAAGAGTTCCATCGGTTCATTCGGATATTGTTCGACGAACCGTTTCACACCTTCTACGATTGCTTTCGGTGCGTGATCGCCACCCATTGCATCAATTGCTAATTTCATGCTTGTTCCTCCTCACCACGTCGGTAAATCGTGAAGTCGCCTTCAAAAACGCGCTCCTCACCGACATAACTTTCGACCGTGACGTCTGTTCTCCCGTCCCCTCTTAGCTTCATCACACGAGCCTTGGCAACGACTCGCTCTCCAAGATGAACCTGGCGACTAAACCGGATTTCCGCTTTAGTGGTCAACGCCAATTCATCATTGATGAGCGCCACCGCTAACGAGTTGGCTTGCGCGAACAGGACGTGCCCACGTGCAATCTCATTGCGGCTAAAGACGTGTTCTTTTTCTATATCGAGGACAGAAATCGCAGAGTCATCGAGTTTCAAGTCAATCATATCACCGATGACCTCGCTCATTGAAAGCGATTTGACTTCATCGAGGTGCTCGGAAGCCACATGTTTGATTCGTTCCCTCACTTCTGGAATTTTTAATTCCATCCGGTCGAGTCGAATCGTCTGGATGCTGACGGAAAACTGTTTTGATAGTTCTTCGTCTTTGATGAACGGGGTGCGCTCAATCGTTTCTTGTAACAAGCGTTGCCGCTCTTTCTTAGGTACCCGCATTCAGTTCCCTCCTAAACTAATCGCTAAAGAACTTAATACCTGGTACTAATAGCAGTATATATTCTTTAGTCGTCATTTTCAAGTATTATTCTAACCTTTCCCCAACGAGAAGGTCGAGTTGTTTCAAATAGCCACGTAATCCTTCGTATTGGGCGTCATGCCAAAAGGCGTCGCTCCCGAGAAGTTTCACGGCATCTTGCATGGCTACTTCCATCACTTTTAAATCGAGAACGGGATCTGCGACCCGGAAGCTCGGAAGACCGCTTTGGGCGGTACCAAAGAAATCACCGGCACCACGTAACTCTAAATCTTTCTCTGCCAATACGAATCCATCGTTCGTCTCTGTCATCGTTTTCAGTCGTACTTTCCCGACATCTGACTTCGGGTCCCCGACGAGGATACAGAACGATTGATGGGCACCACGACCGACGCGGCCACGTAGCTGGTGCAATTGCGCGAGACCGAAACGCTCGGCGTCATGGATGATGATGAGTGAAGCGTTCGGAACGTTCACCCCGACTTCGACGACCGTCGTCGATACGAGAATTTGCGTCGCATTGTCAGCAAATGACTTCATCACGTCGTCTTTTTCTGCGCTCGATAGCTTTCCATGCATCAGCCCCACAGAATAGTTCGGAAACCGTTCTTTCAACAGTTCATACAAAGCCGTCGCACTTTCGACCTCAAGCGTATCCGACTCCTCGATCAGTGGTGCGATCACATATGCTTGACGACCGAGAGACAGTTCACGGTCGACCATCGAATGGACACGGTCGATTTGGTCTTGCTTCGCCCAGTACGTTTCAATCGGTTTTCGGCCCTTTGGCATCTCATCGATTGTTGAGACGTCCATCTCTCCGAACGCGCTGATGGCAAGTGTCCTCGGAATCGGGGTCGCGGTCATATATAAGACGTCCGCAAATTCCGCTTTATCGCGAAGTTTCTTTCGTTGTTCGACACCGAATCGATGTTGTTCATCCGTAATCGCCAAATGTAAGTTCGAAAACTCGACGGGTCCTTGAATGAGTGCATGTGTCCCCACGATGATGTTGACGTCTCCTGATTGAATTGCCGTTAGAAGCGCTTCTCGCGCCTTTCCTTTCACTGAGCTCGTCAAGAGAGCGATGGTGATGCCGAACGGTTCGAACAATTCCTGTAAAGACGTCGCATGTTGTTCTGCTAAAATCTCAGTCGGCACCATCAACGCCCCTTGATACCCCGCCATGACAGTCGCATACAAGGCAATCGCGGCAACGACGGTCTTCCCGCTCCCGACATCCCCTTGTAGCAATCGATTCATCCGTTCTGGCTTCTCCAAATCGGATACGATTTCACGGATGACCCGTGTTTGGGCTCCCGTCAACGGAAATGCGAGTCGTTTGACGAACTCGTTCAATTGATGCTTATCGAGTTGAAGGGCCCGACCGTTTCCTGACCGCTCCATTTTTCGAAACGCCTGTAATTTCAATTGATACATGAGGCATTCTTCATAAACATAACTCCGTCTCGCCTGCTTATACGTTTCCACGGTATCCGGAAAGTGCATGCCGCGTAGCATATCCATTCGGTCTTCAAGTCGATACCTGGCCCGTATGGACGGCGGTACCCGCTCCGGAAGCTCGCCCACTTGTTCGAATGCTAACTTGACGATCCGACTAAAGTTCTTTTGCGTAAGACCCGCTCGTAATGAATAGATTGGTTGAAGTCCGCCTGACGGAGCACCGAACTCGAGGTCGGTCGCGCTGATCGTCATTCGATTCATGTCCCATTTCCCTTTGACCGTGACGGTCTCGCCGATTGCTAACTTCTCTTTATAAAACGCACGGTTGAACATCGTCACTTGGACCGCATAACGTTCTTCTAACAACAATCTGAACTGAAGTCGATTCTTACCTTTACTATAGTAGCGAACGAGCGGTTCTGCCTGGACTGTCCCACTCCACTTGACCAAGTCACCGTGAACGGCAGTCGTTACGGTCCCACTATTATAATTCTCATAACGAAACGGGACGTGCTCTAGCACGTCCTCGATTCGAACAAGTCCCATCACTTCTAGTTTTTTGGCCATCTCCGGCCCGACTCCTTTCAGAGTCGTCAGTCGTTCATTGTTTTGCATCTTCTTTCGCTCCAAATATATTTCGTTCGAGGCGACGAGCCGTCGGCGTATTCGCCAGCCCACCTTTCGCCGTCTCTTTCAATGCGGTCGGCATCATTTGACCGACTTCATGCATCGCTGAAATGACTTCGTCACAAGGAATGCGTGATGTGATTCCCGCGAGGGCCATGTCAGCCGCAACAATGGCGTTGGCACCACCCATGGCGTTTCGTTTTACACATGGGACTTCAACGAGTCCTGCCACCGGGTCACAGACGAGACCGAGCATGTTCTTAAGGGCGATCGCAAATGCCGTCGCCGACTGATCCGGTGTCCCGCCGGCTGCTTCGACGATGGCAGCTGCAGCCATTCCGGTCGCTGAACCGACCTCTGCCTGGCAGCCACCTGCCGCTCCCGAGATTGAGGCGTTGTTCGCTACCACGAAACCGAAAGCACCTGACGTGAACAAGTAACGAATCATCGCATCGCGGTCCATCTCGAGACGGTCTTTCACAGCGAACAACGTTCCAGGTACGACGCCTGCACTCCCCGCAGTCGGTGTCGCACAAATCCGTCCCATCGCCGCATTCACTTCGTTCGTCCCGATGGCTTTTGACACGGCATCTAAAATGAGGTCTCCAGCCAGTGATTTGCCTGATCGGATATACTCTTGCATGAGTACGGCATCGTTCCCCGTCAATCCTGTCACCGATGTGACACCTTGAAGGGCGCGTTCAACCGCTTCTTCCATGACCTCGAGGTTTCGGTCCATCATCCCGATGATGTCCTCCCGGCTCGAGCGTCTGACGTGCATCTCTTGTTCGATCATGACTTCAGAAATCGGGATGCCTCGTTCTGTGGCAATCGTCACTAACTCTTCTACTGATTTAAACATCTCACATTCTCCTTATTCCCCAAAAATAGCTATCCGTTCGATTTGCGGTAACCGTTCCAGTTCTGCGATCACTTCAGCAGGAATCGTTTCATCAATCTCAATCGCCATCAAAGCTTGCATTCCTTTTTCGTGGCGACTCACTTCCATATGCCCGATGTTCAATTGGTGATTCGCCAAGACCCCGGTCACTGCAGCGATGGCACCGAATCGGTCGTGATGCAAGACGACGAGCGCAGGTCCCCCACCTGTCAACTTCAACGGGAACCCATTCAGTTCCGTGATCTCAATCGTTCCCCCACCGATTGAAATCCCGACGATTTCAAATGTCCCGAACTCATCTTCGAGCAAGACCCGCGCTGTATTCGGATGATCCGTCAACAGATCACTCGTCTCAAAGATGACCTCGATTCCTTTTTCACGGGCGATGTCTAACGCCTGTGGAATCCGTAAGTCAAACGTATCAAATCCCATGATTCCACCGACAATCGCGACATCCGTACCGTGACCCCGATACGTGTCCGCAAATGACCCATAAAATGTGATGTGCGCGGTGCGGGGCGTTCGCCCGAATAATTTCCCTGCCATCAGCCCGATGCGTGCGGCACCGGCCGTATGCGAACTCGATGGTCCGACCATGACAGGGCCAATAATGTCAAACACACTACGATATTTCACTTCATTTTCCCCCTTTCAAAAATCCCTACCTTCATTATACAGAAGGTAGGGACTTGAAACAGCTTATTCCACACTAAAAATATAAGAGTAAAGCGGTTGTTTGCCGTCGTGTACTTCAATCTCAATCTCATCATTTACAGATTCGATATATGACGTCAACGCTTCCACGTCTGATTCAGATGAGCCTTCACCTGTTAAGATCGTGATGATTTCATCATCTGCTTCGACGAGTGCATCGACCAACTTTTTAGCCGCTTCGAGGCTTGACGTCGATGAAGAAACAATTTTCTTCTCTGCGATTGCCATATGCTCGTCTTTCTTGATTTCCACACCATCGATGCTCGTATCACGAACAGCGTAAGTGACTTGACCAGACTTCACAGTCGCGGCAGCCGCTTTCATCGCTTGTTCGTTCATCTCGACATCCGCCTCTGGGTTGAAGGCGATTGCCGCCGCAAGACCTTGTGGGACCGTCTTCGTCGGGATGACAGAGACGCCGCATGGTGCGACAGATGCCGCTTGCTCAGCAGCCATGATGATGTTTGAGTTATTCGGGAAGATAAAGACATGTTCCGCATGTGCAGATTCAATCGCCTTGACGATATCTTCTGTCGATGGGTTCATCGTCTGACCGCCTTCGATGACATGTGCCGCCCCAAGCGAACGGAACAATTCACTGACGCCTTCACCCATTGCCACCGTTACGATCGCAAATGGTGCTTTTGGCTTCTCGGCCTGTTGAACACCGTGCTGATTTGCGCCGTGTTCTTCTTCAAGGATTGTCGAATGTTGTTGACGCATGTTCTCGATTTTGACTGCAACGAGTTCACCGAAACGCTGACCTTTCGTGATGACCTCACCTGGAGTCTCGACGTGAACGTGAACTTTTAAGAGTTCTTCGTCCGCGACGACAAGGAGAGAATCCCCTAGTTCTGACAATTCGTTACGGAATGCGTCTTCATTGAACGGCGCATCCTTTAACTTATCGTCTTGGAAACGAACCATGATCTCCGTGCAGTAGCCGAATTCGATGTCTTCTGTTGACATGAACCCTTGTGCTGCATGGGCATGATGTTCTGCCTCAATCAACGCATCCATGACAGGTGCATGTGGTTTCTCGAGTTCTTTTCCTTCAAGGCTTGCAAGGAATCCTTCGTAGATGACGAGAAGACCTTGACCACCTGAGTCGACGACGCCGACTTCTTTTAATACCGGCAACAAGTCCGGTGTACGGTCTAACGATGCTTTCGCTTCTACGATGACACGTTTCATAAACTCAGTGAAATCACTTGTCGACTCTGACGCAAGAAGCGCTTCGTCGGCCGCTTCACGAGCAACCGTCAAAATCGTTCCTTCAACCGGTTTCATAACCGCCTTGTATGCCGTGTCGACACCGCGCTTGAGCGCCTCTGCAAAATCAACAGTTGTCAGTTCCGCTTTGCCTTCAACCGCTTTACCGAATCCACGGAACAACTGACTTAAAATAACGCCTGAGTTTCCACGTGCTCCCATAAGTAGTCCACGAGCAAACTTCGATGACACCTCTGCGATATCTGATGAGTTCATCGCTGCTACTTCTTTCGCACCCGACGTCATCGTCAAGTTCATGTTCGTTCCCGTATCTCCGTCTGGAACCGGGAAGACGTTAAGCGAATCCACATAATCTGCGTTTTGGCTCAAGTTGGCCGCTCCGTTCGCGATCATGTTTGAGAGCGCCAATCCATCTAAACGTTTTAAACCCACACCAAATCCTCCTCCGTTTTCGTCAGTCATTCGTCAGACGAACGCCTTGAACGAATATATTTACCGACGAAACGTTTAATCCTAAAGTTTCTCCGAGCGTATACTTCACTCGGCTCTGCACGTTGTATGCAACTTCAGATACTTTCGTTCCGTAGCTTACAATGATGTGCATGTCGATATGTACGTCTTCATCTTCTTGACGTACGACGACACCACGCGCGTAATTTTCACGTTTTAACAATTCAGCAATGCCGTCTTTCAATTGTGCTTGTGAAGCCATGCCGACTACACCGAAGCATTCCATCGCCGCACCACCTGCGAGTGTCGCGATGACGTCACTTGTGATGTCAATATTGCCATATGTTGTCTTCATTTCAATTGCCATATGGAGTAGCCTCCTTTATTCGGAATGATTCCTAATGTACATTCTACAATAAGTACCTAGTTATTAAAAGAACCTGCTCCAGAAACTCGGTCAATTAACGCGATAACCTCATTCATTATTCAAATCCTTGAGAGTAATGTCAAGTTTTTTTCTTGTCATGGTACGATTTTCTAGTTGCATCGGGAAAAAAGCCGTGCTAATATAAACGAGTGTCTATTAGGACGAACCCACATAAAAAAGGAGGGGAAACGCATGGCACGTAAATGCTACGTAACAGGTAAATCACCTAAATCAGGTAACAACCGTTCGCACGCACTCAACAAGACAAAACGTACTTGGGGTGTAAACGTACAAAAAGTTCGTATTCTCGTTGACGGTAAACCGAAACGCGTTTGGGTTTCAGCTCGCGCACTTAAATCAGGTCTCGTTGAACGCGTATAATACTTATACACGAACGAATAAATCCCAGCGGCATTCGCCGATGGGATTTTTTTTTGCTTATTTTTTGATGATCATGACAAGAACCATTCCGTGATGGACCGTCAATCGGGCAGACGCTTCGGTCCATTCATTCGAAATCGTCAACGCCTCCCCACTCTTGACCTCATGATGGTCGAGTGGATATTTGACACCTTTAATCGAGATCGTGGCCGTCTTCCAAGGCATGAAGGAAAGATAGTACCCGTCTCGTTTCATGATCACCTCGTTACCTGTTCTCACGAGATAAACCGTTTGACCTTCTCCGTGAAGAACCATCTCCGGATACGCTTCAAGTAAGCCGACGTTCGCAAACGTCATATCGATGCGTCCGCCTAAGCCACCATATACATCCATCCGTGTCGCCCCGCGTTCTCTCGCTAACGCTAGTGCAATCTCTAAGTCCGTCACGTCTTTCTCCGAAGGATAGCGTAGCGCCTCCTCAGGCGGTAATCCTTTGTACGAATCAAAGTCACCGACCACGACGTCTGGCATGATCCCTTCATCTAATAATCTTTGATATCCACCATCGACACCGATGACAAAATCGGCATCACGCGGTAAGTCCGGAATAGGTTCCGGACTCGCCGCGACGATCAATATATTCATTGACGGAGATCCCGTGTCGCCACACGCGTGAAACGTGGTGCTGTCGTGAAGAGGAGCACCAACACGATGGCTGAGATGACAAAGGATGGTGCCATATACGTAGCATTGTAGCCGAGTGAATAGGCGACGACCGGACCTTCTGCATATTCAGCAAAGAAGACAATTCCCGAGATGACGTGCGCCGCGTATCGTAACATCGAACCAAGGAGCGCCCCGAGTACTAAATAAGTGGCAAGCGTCTTCGTCGCCCCGTTGCTCGCAGCTTGCTTCACACGCCCCGCGAACACTCCAGCCATTCCGACGAGACCATAAGCGACCGTATAGTCGAGCAGGAATTGTACAGGCGTGAAAATATAGGCACCGAACAAGAGTTGAAGTGTCCCGACGAGGGCACCTGTTGCGAGACCACCTTTTAATCCGTGGCGGAATGCCATCACAAAGATCGGGAGCATCGCTAAACTGATGGATCCCCCTTGTGGCAAACGGTATGGAATGAGCAAATCAAAAATGAGCCCGAGCGCTGCAAACAATGAAATTTCAATGAGCGCTTGTAATTTGAAACGTGTTTTCATCTTTCTTCCTCCTTTATTTGGTTGAACGACAAAAAGCAGCATGACGTAAACGCCATGCTGCTTGGATTCGCAACGTGCATTTTCGCCACATCCCTACGTCCGTGTGAACGGAACAGGTTCAAAGGGTTAGCGTATGCCTCTCAGCCACATTATGTGACACCCCTTGCGACTCTATCTTGTTGTTCTATCGTCGATTATACACGAGATGCGCCACGAATGCTATCGATGGCTGCTTTATAATCTGGTTGATTATAGATGGCTGATCCCGCAACAAGGACATCAGCCCCTGCGTCGATGCAATATTTTGCCGTTTCCGCGTTGACACCACCATCGATTTCAATCTCAAAATCAAGCTGACGGTCTTGGCGGAGCTGACTGAGTGCTGAAATTTTCGGTACGACCGATTCGATGAAGGCTTGTCCCCCGAACCCTGGGTTGACGGTCATGAGCAATACCATGTCGACGTCCGCAAGCACGTGTTCAATCGTCGAGAGCGGTGTATGCGGGTTCAAGACGACTCCGCATTTTGCGCCAGCCGCTTTGATTTGTTGCAAGACGCGATGCAAATGGTTCGTCGCTTCCACGTGAACGGTCACGATGTCCGCTCCCGCTTTCACGAAGTCTTCGACATAGCGTTCCGGTTGGTCAATCATCAAATGCACATCGAGGACCATGTCTGATTTTTTACGCAAGCTTGCGAGGACCGGCAGACCAATCGAGATGTTCGGCACGAACTGTCCGTCCATGACGTCAAAATGGATATAGTCCGCTCCCGCTTCTTGGACAGCTTTCACTTCCGCCTCCAAATTGGCAAAGTCGGCCGCTAAAATAGATGGTGCAATTTTAATCATCTGTCAATACCTCCGTTTTCGATCGTTTAACTCTTCCATAAAGGTAACATAATTCTCGTATCGTGTTGAAGCGATTTCACCATTTTCAACGGCTTGTTTGATGGCACATCCCGGTTCATTCAGATGAGCACATCCGCGGAACTTACAATCGTCATGGCGTTCCACGAAATCAGGGAAGCACCATCTGAGTTCATCTGCCTCAAGTTCTTGCGGAAACTCCAAGCTTGAAAATCCAGGTGTGTCGGCAACAAGACCATCCGCTAATTGAATCAACGTCACGTGACGCGTCGTATGCTTTCCTCGACCGAGTGATTTAGAGATTTCCCCTGTCGCCAACTCGAGCTCTGGCGCGACGGCGTTAAGTAACGAACTTTTTCCGACACCGGTCTGACCGGCGAAGACGCTCGTCTTCCCTTTGAAGAGACCGCGCACTTCATCCACTCCGTGAGCATGCTCCGTCGATGTCTCAATCACGTCATACCCGATGGCGCGATAACGTGCAATCGCTTCTTGTATCGGCTCGACTTCATGTTCACCGAGCAAGTCCATCTTCGTCAAGACGATGATTGGATGAATTTGCTTTGACTCGATGAGGACGAGGAAACGGTCGAGTAAATGATATGAAAACGCCGGTTCTTTTACTGAAAAGAGGAGGAACGCCTGATCGATATTGGCAATCGGCGGGCGAACGAGGTGGTTTTGACGCTCTTCCACCTCTAAAATATAGCCGGTCCCATCTTCTTGATCTTGAATCACCACATCATCGCCGACGACCGGTGAGATGTTGCGTTTTCGAAAGTTTCCTCTGGCCCGACAACGAATCTCTTGATTCGTCTCGGTCATCACATCGTAAAACCCGCCTTGAAGGCGAATGATTGTTCCTTTCATTATGACTACCTCCTTTAAAAAAGAGGTGACGACACCGTCACCTCTTTATTGTGCCTCTTCAGCTTGTGCATATGTGACTGAATCTGTTCGGACAATCTCACCATCGACTTCAATCGTCGCCGTCCCGACTTCGTCAGGGGCAATGACGAGCGTATACGAATACGTTGTCGTCTCTGTGATTTGATCACGAAGCACCTCAATCTCACCGCGTGCGTCAACCGTACGAATCACGACTTCGACCGTCTTCGGTTTCTTGTCTTTGTCCGGTTGCTCGACTTCCACGGTCACTTCACGTTCAATTGAAATATCAGTCGGTTCAACGCCTTCCGATACGATGACCGTGAGCTCCGTTCCCGGGTCGACTGCTGTCCCGGCTGTCGGAAGTTGACGGATGATTTGACCTTTTGGAACACTTGTCGAAAATTCATCCCGCTTCACGATTTTCAATTTGTTCTGTTCAGCATAAATGGATGCTTCGTCGAACGTATATCCAGCAAGGTTCGATAGTTCCACTTTGTTGCTTCCTGTCGACACGACGAGTGTGACCGTCACCTCTGAAGGAACGACCTCTTCACCTGGGTCGACCGATTGCGAAATCACGTCTCCACTATTCACCGTTTCGGAAGCTTCTGTTGTGATTTCAAGGTCGCTGAATGCCAAGTCTTTCAACATACGTTCGGCAGCAGTTTGCGAGAGACCTTCTACGTTCGGCATTTCGACCGTCTCTTTTCCGGCCGATACGACAATCGTCACGGTCGTTCCGCGTTTTGGCTTACGTCCTTCTTGCGGGTTTTGCGAAATGACCTCACCCTCCGCAATATCATCGCTCGCCCGTTCTGTCACTTCGACGACAAACCCGGAAGCTTCAAGCTCTGTCGTCGCATCCCCGATACTCATACCGACGACATCCGGCACGACGGAACGCGACATCTCATCGGCAACCACGTAAGCGGCAATGCTTCCACCAATCAATAGAACGATGAGTAAGATCCAAATCCACCATTTTCGTTTCTTCTTTTTCACAGGCACCTCTTCCGGTTCCTGTTCTTTTGGTGGCGTGACCGGTGGTGGTGTCACGGGCACATCTTGTTTTTCTTCCGGCACGACCGGTGCCATGACGAGCGTCTGGTCGAACTCGTCTTGATTTGCCGAGAGTCGTCTCGGTTCATTGGCACGTTCACGGCTCAACGCGGTCATGCAATCTTTTTTAAAGGCTGCGACCGATGCATGTCGGGCACCCGGTGATTTTGATAAGGCTTGCATGACACAGTTCTCAAGCGCTTGTGGGATATTCGGATTTAAGTCCATCGGTCGAATCGGGTCATCTTGCAAATGTTGAAGGGCGACCGCGACCGGCGTCTCGCCGATGAACGGTACACGACCCGTCAACAATTCATAAAGAACCGCACCGAGCGAGTAAATGTCCGATTTTTCATCCGCAAATTTCCCACGAGCTTGCTCGGGTGAGAAGTAATGGACAGAACCAAGGACGGACATCGTATGCGTCAACGTCGCATTCGACATCGCGACAGCAATCCCAAAATCGGTCACTTTCACGTTTCCATGCTGATCGATCATCATATTCTGCGGCTTGATGTCCCGGTGAATGATTCGGTTCGCATGGGCGTGGTCAATCGCATCACAAATCTGCCCCATGATGCGCAACGCCTCATCGACAGATATGTATTCTTCCTGCAAATATTGTTTTAACGTCACGCCATCGACGTGCTCCATGACGATATAGTATAAATCATCTTCATCGCCGACGTCGTAGATGGCGACGATATTCGGATGGTTCAGACTCGTAGCCGCGTGGGCTTCTCGCTCGAACCGACGTATAAATTGTTCGTTATGTGAGAATTCAGATCGCAACACCTTGATGGCGACGGTTCGGTTTAAAATCTCGTCATGAGCCCGGTAGACATTTGCCATGCCTCCGCTGCCGATTTGTTGTTCGATCCGATAACGATCGTTGATTCGTTCTCCGCTTCGCATCGGATTCATCCTCTCTTTCTATCTGTGAATTGAACGAGGGCGACCGTGATGTTGTCGCTCCCTCCCAATTGGTTGGCTTCCGCAATCAGTTGATCTGCCTTTTGATCAGCTGATACAGCTTGTTGTAAAACGTGTTGAATCGCCCCATCGGTCAGATGTGTCGTCAATCCATCCGTACAAATTAAAATCACATCAAACTCAGGGTCAGCGAGCACTTGTACGTCAGGCTCGACTTGTTCGCTTGAACCGATCGCTCGGGTGATGACATTTCGTTTCGGATGAACGCGCATCTCTTCTTCCGTCAATTCACCGAGCTGTTTGAGCACGTTGACGTAAGAATGGTCTTCTGTAAGACGTCTTAATTCGTTCGCTTGCAGGGCATAGACACGGCTATCGCCGATATGAACGATGACAACTGTCTCTCCGTTCCAACAAACGGCCGCCACAGTCGTTCCCATCATGACAAGGTTCGACTGTTTCGCAAACTGCAACACTTGTTCATTCGCCAAGTGAATGTGATGGCGGAACCATTGTTCAATGTCGACAGGGGTCGACGGGAGAGACGGGAAAGCCCGTCGAAACTCTTCAATCACGATTTGACTCGCGACCTCTCCCGCTGCATGTCCACCCATTCCGTCGGCAACGAGCGCAATTCCTGAGAAGGCATCGCCTAAGATTAAAACTGCATCTTCATTTTGTGTGCGTACTTGTCCACGATCTGTTCGAAATGCTAATTCCATCTTTCTGATTACCTCGTTTCTTGTTCGCGCTCCTTCGCTCGAAGTTGCCCACAAGCAGCATCGATATCCGAACCTTGTTCGCGACGAATCGTCACGTTCACATTGCGGTCTTTGAGCACTTTTTCGAAGGCAAAGATTTGAGCTCTCGGTGTGCGTACGTAGTCGCGTTCCAATACGTGGTTGACTGGGATCAAGTTGACGTGGCATTTGATGCCTTTCAACAAGTCAGCCAATTCGTGGGCATGGTCTTCCGTATCGTTGACGCCACCAAACAATCCGTATTCGAACGTGATGCGACGACCGCTCTTCTCCGTATAGTAACGGACGGCATCCATCAACTTGTTCAAGTCAAACGCACGGTTGATTGGCATGAGACGTGTACGTAGTTCTGTCGAAGCCGCATGAAGAGAGATGGCGAAGTTGATGCGCATACCTTCATCGGCAAACTTATAAATTTTTGGAACGATTCCGCTCGTTGATACCGTGATGTGACGGGCACCGATGTTAAGGCCGTTATCGTGGTTGACCGTACGTAAGAAGCGCATCAACTCATCATAGTTATCAAACGGTTCACCAATTCCCATGACGACGATCGAGTCAACACGTTCGCCTGTCGCGTCTAGGGCGCGCTGTACATCAAGAACTTGTGCCGTGATTTCACCAGCTTCTAAGTTACGTTTCAACCCACCGAGTGTTGAGGCACAGAACGTACAGCCGATCCGGCAACCGACTTGTGTCGTGACACAAATGGAGTTCCCGTACTCGTGACGCATGAGAACCGTTTCAATTGAATAGCCATCTTGAAGTTCGAACAAGAATTTGATCGTACCGTCTTGCGATTCTTGTTTGACCAATTCCTTCAATGTTGTCAGTTGGAACGATTCTTCTAATTGGTCACGAAGTGCCTTTGGAACGTTCGTCATATCGTCGAATGACGTGACACGTTTGACGTACATCCAATCATATAATTGTTTCGCACGGAATGATTTTTCTCCTGCTTCCACGACCCACGCCTCAAGTTCAGGGAACGTCAACGAATAAAGTGACGGTTTTGCGCCTAAAAGTGGATTCTTTTCTACTGCTTTTGGATTCATTGTTTTATACCTCTTTCTTAAATGCGGCGATATAGAAGCCGTCGGTCCCGAATGTCGTCGGTAATAGTTTTAATTCAGCACGGTCCGATGCCATGATCGGACGAACAGATTGCGGCAGACGCTCTTTTAGCGTCTCGTCCCACACCAATCCTTTTGACAATACATAGTCAGCCTGCGTCTCGTTCTCGGACGGATCAATCGTACATGTCGAGTAAACAAGCGTACCACCTGGTTTGAGCAGTGGCAATACGGCATCAATGATTTGTCGTTGAATCTTCGGTAAGTTTTCTAACTGGGCTTTGTCTTTCGTCCACTTGATATCTGGCTTCCGACGAATGACACCAAGACCCGAACAAGGAACATCTAGAAGAATACGGTCAAAGCTCTCTTTTTCAAACCGTTCACCTGCCAGACGAGCATCAAGGGCAAGTGCGGTCACTCCATTGATGTGAAGACGTTTGGCTTGCTGGTCGATCAATTTCGCTTTATGTGGATGAAGATCGAGCGCTGTGAGCGATCCGTTCTCCATCCGTTCTGCCGTGTGCATCGCTTTCCCACCAGGAGCGGCACATGCATCTAAAATCTGATCATCTTTCGACACACCTAGAGCATCTGCGACAAGCATCGAACTCTCATCTTGAATCGATAAGAGACCTTCCTCGATGAACGGGGTCGAATGGACGTTGCCCGATTCGACGACGAGTCCGTCACTTGATAGTTCAGAGCGTGACGTCAAGACACCTAAGTCGGCCAAACGGTTCATCATGTCGTCGACAGACGCGCGTTTACGGTTGACGCGAACCGTGACAGGAGCCGGTTCGTTGTTTAATTGACAGATGGCTTCTGCCGTTTCCACCCCATATAGGTCAATCCAATCGGAGACGAGCCATTTCGGATGACTATGTTCGATTGAGATTCTTTCCGCATCTGTCAACTCGCTAAAGTCAGGGAACCCTTCACGGAGAACGTTACGTAACACCCCGTTCACGAATTTACTCGTTCCGAGATGGTGTCCTCGTTTTTTCGCAATTTCGACCGCTTCGTGTAAGACGGCACGATCTGGCACCTTATCGAGGTAAAAGAGTTGATATACACTCATCCGAAGAAGCGGAAGGACGAACTTATCGAGCTTCTTCGGCGAACGGATTCGATCGTTTAAGATGTAATCCAACGTTCCTTTTCGACTGAGTGTCCCATAAACGAGTTCGGTATAAAGACCGACATCTTTTGGAGCGACTTTCTTTTGTTTTAATGCATCATTGACGGCAATCGTTGAATACGCGCCGCCTTGTTCAATTTTTATCAGCGTATCAAGCGCTGCTTCACGTACGTTCATGAGTTCCTCCTAATCGGTCACCAACACGCAACTTCTGTCCAGCTCCACGCATGAAGGTCGCACCATCCATTCGTTTTTTCCCTGCTGGTTGTAAGTCCGTCACTTTGATGGCAACGCTGTTCCCAGTTGCCACGACGAATCCGTCCTCTTCAAGTCGAACGACTTCTCCAGGTTGCCCTGTACCCGTCGTCTTCTCTCCCATGAACAGTTTCACGCGTTCACCTTCAAGTGTCGAATAGGCAGTCGGGAATGGATTCATCCCGCGAATGTGATTATAGATGGCTTCCCCACCCATACTCCAGTCGATTTGTTCGCGCTCACGGCTGATGTTCGGTGCAAACGTCACATCCCGCTCATCTTGAGGGACCGCTTCAATCCATCCTTCTAAGAAAGCTGGAAGTGTACGGATGAGAAGATCGCTTCCTGCTACAGCCAGTTTATCAAATAACGTTCCGACCGTATCCATTTCTTCAATCGGAACAATCGTATTGGCAATCATGTCACCTGCGTCCAATTTGTCGACCATATACATGATTGTCACACCTGTTTCCGACTCACCATCGATGATGGCTTGATGGATTGGGGCACCTCCACGATATTTCGGAAGTAGCGAGGCATGGACATTGATTGCTCCGTGAGACGGTGCCTCGAGTAATGCGGTCGGCACGATTTGACCATACGCTGCCGTGACGATGAGGTCCGGACGTAACGCTAAAATTTCTTCATAATCCGTGCGAACTTTCTCAGGTTGCAAGACAGGAATGCCATGACGGAGTGCACACTCTTTCACAGGCGTTGGTTTCAGTTCACGTTTTCGTCCGACCGGTTTGTCCGGTTGCGAGACGACACCTACGACATTGTATCCTTCTTCGAGCAGTCGCTCAAGTACAGATACCGCAAATGTCGGAGTTCCCATGAAGACGATCCGTTTGTCTTTTCCAGGGTTTGGAACCGCGAGCTTATCTGTGAATAAGACGCCATCTAAATGATCCATCTCATGCTGAATTGCCCGGGCGAAGAAGCCGCTCGCTTGAATCGTATGCGTGCGTCCTTTCAAGTCCTGATTTTTGACGACAATCGACTCATGACGTTCCACGAATCCAAATTCGCCTGGGATGCTCAAACATCCTTCGAGTCCGACCTCACGTCCTGACGTCTCGATGATTTCAGGATTGATCAAGACGAGAGGACCCGTCTCATCATCGGTATGGACGACTGCGAGTCGTTGATTCAAGTTGACCTGTGGTGCCGCAACACCGACTCCGTCATACTCATACATCGTATCAAACAATCGGTCGACCGTTTGACGCAATTTTTTATCGAACTTCGTTACCGGTTCGCATGTTACGCGTAATATATCGTTCGGTACTTCTACTACTTTATACATGTCTCTCCACCTCACATGAATACGTATGGGTTCACATCGATACTCATTTGATATTCTTTCTTACTGATCGCTTTCGCTCTTGCTTGTTGAAGGCGAGCTAACTCCGCGTAGAGCGTTTCAGGTTGTTTCGTTTTAATGAACACCTGATAACGATACGCATTCTTTAATTTTGATAACGGGGCAGGCATCGGACCGTTCAAGCGGCTGTTCTCCACTTGTGCCTGTAAAAAGTCTGATGCAAACAGTTCCGCCTCCGCTTTGGCGACGAGCGGGTTTTCTGCCGAGAACGTGACGAGCGTCAAAAACCAATACGGCGGATGGTTCCCGACTTGACGAAGACCCATTTCTTTGGCGAAGAACGTCTCATAGTCGTGTTCACTCGCTGTCTCGATGACATAATGGTCCGGATTGTACGTTTGGACGAACGCCTCACCTGGAAGTTTTCCACGACCGGCTCTCCCTGCCACTTGGGTGACAAGTTGGAACGTCCGCTCGGTCGCACGGAAATCAGGCATCCCGAGCGTCGCATCTGCCGCAAGTACTCCGACGAGCGTGACGTTTGGGAAGTCGAGTCCTTTGGCAATCATTTGGGTGCCGAGTAAAATGTCGGCCTCTCCTTCTTCGAAGCGTCGTAACAATTGTTCGTGTGACCCTTTCCGCGACGTCGTATCTTGGTCCATTCGGATGATCCGCGCCTCCGGAATCCGATTCAACAACTCCGTCTCGATCTTCTGGGTGCCTGATCCGAACTGTTTAATTTTCTTACTGTTACACGATGGACACGTTGACGGCATGCCGACTTCGTAGCCACAATAATGACACTTCAATCGATCACCATATTGATGATACGTCAAATTGACGGCACAATGCGGACAGGTCATTCCTTCCCCACAGTCCCGACACATGACAAATGTCGTAAACCCACGGCGATTCAACAGAATGACACATTGCTCTTTTTTCTCGATCCGGTCGAGGATTCCATTAAACAATTCCTCAGAGAACATCGTCGTATTGCCTTTTGCCAGTTCACGGCGCATATCGATAATGTGGACCGGTGGCATTTCTCCACCGTACCGTTCTTTCAAGTGTAAGTAGCGATACACACCCTTTTGCGCCCGGGCGTATGACTCGAGCGAAGGTGTCGCACTCCCCAACACGACGGGACACCCATGATAGCGGGCCCGCCAGATGGCGACATCGCGCGCATGATAGCGCGGGTTCTCTTCTTGTTTATACGTCGTCTCATGCTCTTCATCTAAGATGATGAGACCGAGACGGTCGAGCGGCGCAAAGATGGCCGAACGAGCACCGACGACGACGTCGACTTCCTTCCGCTTAATTTTACGCCACTCATCATACTTTTCCCCTTTAGAAAGGGCACTGTGTAAGACTGCGACGCGTTCACCAAAGCGACGTTTAAAACGTTTTACCATCATCGGCGTCAAACTGATTTCCGGCACGAGCAAGATGGCCTGCTTGCCTTCATCAATGACTTGCCCAATCGATTCTAAATACACTTCGGTCTTTCCGCTACCGGTCACACCGTGTACAAGTAACGTCTCGCCTGCATCCGCCTCATGGATTGCCTGGACCGCGTTCGCCTGACTATCGTTTAACTGCACCGATTCCTGTACTTGTTCAATCGTCGCGTACGGGTCACGATTCAATTCCACTTCGGTCAACCGCACCGCACCGAGATCTTCGAGCTTTTGAAGTTGCGGACGAGTCAAGCCGATTTGGCGTAATGCCGACCAATACATACGTGGCGTCTCTTCTAACGCTTGAATCGCTTCTAGTTGCTTTTTCGCACGTTTCGAGACGACTGTCGGATCGAGCAGTTCGACGACGATGTCTGTTTTGACTGTTTTCTTTTCTTTCAGAACGGGAGCGAGGGTAAGCTCCCCTTTTTTAGCAAGTCCGAGAATGACCGATTGAATGTCTTTCGGATATTCCGATAAATGTGTCCCGAGACGAACACCTTCAGGCACATGCCCCTCTTTAATTTCTTTGTCGTAACTAACTTTTAGCGCTGCCGGTAGCATCGCAAGGAGTGCAGAAGAACGGAAGCATAGCGTCGTCTCCTTCACATGGATGGACAAGTCGAGCAGTTCATCCGTTAGTGAGGATTCTTCATCTAATAAGGCTTCGAGCGGCTTCAATCCATCTCTCGTCCCGTCCGATGTGCCAACGACGATTCCTAACAGACGGCGTGAACCGAATGGAACTGAGACACGCATCCCCGGTTCAATCAAGGATTCGAATTGTTCGGGTACTTCATAATCAAACGGACGATCAATCGTAATCACCGGTGCATCAACATGGACGTGGGCAATCATTGGACCGCTTCCTTAAAGTGTGTGAGCAGTTCGAACGCCAACTGTTTCTTCGACTGTTTCGGAAGTTGAAGCGTCGTCCCGTCAGCGTGGAACAGGACAGCCTCATTATCATCTGCACCGAATCCGACGTCACTACCGGATACATCGTTTGCGACGAGGAAATCGACGTTCTTTTTCTTCAGTTTCGCTGCCGCATGTTCTTCGAGTCGTTCCGTCTCCGCAGCAAAGCCGACTAACACTTGATGGGTCTTTCGTTCACCGAGTGTCTTGAGAATGTCTGTCGTTTCTTCGAGTTCGATTGTGAGTGGACCATGCACTTTTTTATGTTTCTCTGCATGGACCGTTTTAGGACGATAATCCGCGACTGCCGCCGACTTCACGACGAGGTCGAGTGATTCGAAACGACTTGTCACTTCCTGCAACATTTCTTCGCTCGACTTGACGGGAATGGCCGTCACACCGTCTGGTACGGGGACTTGAAGCGGACCGTGGACGAGGGTGACACGTGCACCCATATCACGCGCCACTTCCGCGAGTGCCACACCCATTTTTCCTGACGAGTCATTTGATAAGTAACGGACGGGGTCGATGCGTTCTACCGTCGGACCAGCCGTAATCAAAACTTCTTTTCCGAGGTATAGTTTCGGGACGAACTGGCTTTCGATGATGCGCACCAAATCTTCTGGTTCTGGTAGACGTCCACCGCCAATCCAGCCACATGCCAAGTTACCGACACCTGGTTCGATCAACTGATAGCCGTATGATTTTAATGTCTCGATATTTCGCTGTGTGGCAGGATGTTCGAGCATGTTCACATTCATCGCCGGTGAGACAATCACCGGGCACTTCGCCGCTAGGATCGACGTCGTGATGAAGTCATCTGCAATCCCGTTCGCTAATTTCGCAATCGTGTTGGCCGTCGCAGGAGCGACGACGATCAAGTCACTCGAGTCGACGACATCGATATGTGCAATCTTTGTTGGATCATGCTCTTCAAACACATCGGTATAGACCGGATTTCGACTGAGCGCCTGGAAGGTCGCCTGACCCACGAATTGTTCTGCCGACTTCGTCATCGCGACGCGAACATTCGCTCCGGCTTGAACCAATTTCGATGTGAGCGCACACGCCTTGTAGGCGGCGATGCCACCACTCACACATAACAAAATAGTACGATCCTTCACCATTCCCAAACTCCCCCTTATAGACAATGAGACCCAAGTCGCAAACGACTTGGGTCACACTTCATCCGTTGTTTTTTTCGTTCACGATGATTGTCGTATCACCCGAAAATAGTTCTTCTAACGCTTGACCGACCGGCTTATATGATTTTGGCTCGGCGACTTTCGGTGCTTTTCCATCTTGAATCTGACGCGCCCGTTTTGCAGCGACCGTAACGATCGTATATTTTGACGGGATAGTACGTTGTAAGGCATCAATCGAAGGGTATAACATTAAATGACCTCCATCATGGCTTTTTTATAGAGTGACGCAACACGTTCACGTTTACAATGCTCAGCTGTCACGATCGCTTTAATCCGATCGATGGCTTTGTCGACCTCGTCGTTCGTGACGACGTAATCATAGGCGTCCATCAACTCGATTTCTTCACGCGCGACGAGCAGGCGTTGCTTGATGACTTCTTCAGACTCCGTGCCTCGTCCGATTAGACGATTGCGAAGTTCTTGAAGACTTGGTGGTGCCAAGAATAAAAAGACGGCTTCCGGGAGAAGTTCCTTCACTTGGAACGCCCCTTGCACCTCAATTTCAAGAATGACATCTTGGCCGCTTTCGAGCGTTTCACGCACCCACTCTACAGGCGTCCCGTAATAGTTGCCGACGAACTCGGCGTGTTCGAGCAATTCTTTTTGTTCGATCATGCGTTCGAACTCTTCTCTCGATTTGAAGAAGTAATGCACTCCTTCGACTTCCCCTTCACGTGGCTTTCGAGTCGTCGCCGACACCGAATATTGAAGGTTATTGTCCTCTTCCTCGCGAAGAGCACGACAAACGGTCCCTTTTCCGACACCGCTCGGTCCAGACAAAACGATTAATAATCCTCGTTCTTTAAAATTCACTGCAAGCCCTCCATCTTCTAACATCACATTTAATTATAATAGCAGTCAATCAATTGTCCCGGCAAGAAGAAGTTCGGATTTCCTACTCCATCGTACCATATTTTCTGTTTTTCTGATAACGTAGAGACAGAAAATGAACAAAGGTGATGAGATCATTGGCTTATGATGGATTAATGACATATCGTGTCGTACAAGAATTACAATCGCTCGTCGGAGGGCGAATCAACAAAGTACATCAACCGTATTCTCTCGATTTGATGCTCCAAATTCGTTCGAACCGACAGAACGCGCAACTACTCATATCAGCAAACGCGATGTATGCCCGTCTTCAATTGACGGATACACCGATTAAAAATCCGCAAGAACCGCCGATGTTCTGCATGATGCTACGAAAACATGTAGAAGGCGGATTTATCACGGCGGTCGAACAAATCGGTCGTGACCGTGTCATCGTCATCTCCGTCCGCTCTCGAAACGAGCTCGGTGATGAAGAATCGAAAAAAGTCTACATCGAGTTGATGGGACGTCACTCGAACGTCGTCTTAACGACTGAAGACGGGAAAATTTTAGATGCGATCAAACACCTCCCGCCTTCGCAAAACACGTATCGAACAATCATGCCGGGTAGTGAATACCTCCTCCCGCCAGAACAACATAAGTTCGACCCGTTGTCTGATTTGACGGAAGGATTGAAGCGCATCGACTGGAATGCCGGCAAATTGGACAAGCAGATCGTCGCCACGTTCGCTGGGGTCAGCCCTCAAATCGCTCAAGAAGTCGTGCACCTCGCGAAGATGCCGAATCGTGAATCGATTCAGCAAGCGTTCGAGAACGTATTGCGTCAGCTTGAAGGACCTTATGTGTTCCAACAACTCGCTTCTGGAAAGGAACGTTTCGCCCCAATCGTATTGACGGCAGGAGAAATTGTATCCGAGGAAACATATGCATCGAGTAAAGAAGTGCTCGACCGTTTCTTCTATGAGAAAGCGAACCGTGACCGCGTCAGACAACAAGCCCACGATGTGGAGCGTCTCTTGAAATCCGAACTCGAGAAGAACTTGTTGAAGCGCCGCCGTCTCTTAGAGGACTTAAAGGCGACAGAACGAGCGGACGAGTTACAAAAGTTTGGCGAGCTGTTGACGACGTACTTGTTCCAGCTTGAAAAAGGGATGCGTGTCGCTGAAGTCGTCGATTACTACGATGAAGAGGGTGCGACCATCTCGATTCCGCTCGACCCGCTCAAAACGCCGAACGAGAATGCGCAACAATATTATAAGAAGTACAACAAATTAAAAGTTGCTAAAGTCGAAGTGAAAAAACAACTCGAATTAAACGACGCGGAAATCGACTATTTGGAGACGCTCACCGCCCAGCTCGATGTCGCCTCTCCATCCGACCTACTCGAGATTCGGGAAGAGCTCGCCGAAGAAGGATACATCCGTCAAAAACGTCAAAAGAAAAAAGCGAATCCAAAGATTTCGCTTGAAGCGTACACGTCTTCGACGGGAACGGAATTCTTCGTCGGGAAGAATAATACCCAAAACGACCATCTGACGTTCAAGTTCGCACGCCGTGATGAGATTTGGCTACACGTCAAAGACATCCCGGGTTCTCACGTCATCATTCGTTCCACGGACCCCGATGAGACGACGCTTCTTGAAGCCGCATCGGTCGCTGCCTACTTCTCGAAAGCACGCGCATCGAGCGGTGTGCCTGTCGATTATACGCGCGCCCGCTACGTGAAAAAACCAAGCGGTGCCAAACCCGGGTTTGTCATCTATACGGATCAACAGACCGTCTACGTGACACCGGATGAGCAATTGATGAAGTCGCTGAAACAGTCATAAACGAAACCCGCCATGTTCTGATGGCGGGTTTTTAGTAAGGAAACAACTTGATTTACGCTTTCGGGTCATGCTTAAACGCTTCGAGCTGTTCATGATAATCGAGCAAATGCCCGTGTAAAATTTCTGAAACGGATAAATCTTCGTGCGGCAACCTAAAGAGCGAATACGGTTTATCACACGTATAGAGAATATCATGATGGTGCGCGAGCAAATATAAGAACTCCGATTCGAACGCCTGACGTTCTTCCTCACTCATGAGTAAGAAGGCTTCCCGATGCTCGGCTAGACTTTCTAGCAACAAGACGAGCTTGTCTTCGAGATGAATGAGCAAGCGATACTGCTTGATTGTCATATACTTCAATTTCACGTTCGTCACTTTCATATCCTCTTGAAGCATCATATGCAGCTCCTGATGACCGAGGATGCGGGCACGCGTCTCTAACAGTTCCGCCGGGGAACCGACGAGTTCACGCCAATGGTGAAACAAATAAGATGAAGTCTTTCTGACCTCGCTCAACAAACGATCTTCATACCGCGGTGGCAAGAACGCATAGTTCACACCGAGTGAGACGAATACACCGACTGCCGTCAACAATGAGCGTGTCCATGCATAATGGAAGAAATCCGAAGTCGGGTTTTCTAACATCATGACGATGGCGAACGCCGCGTACGTCGACATGTGTGTCTTATCGAATGTCGTATTGAGCGTGAGCGACACGATGACCGCTAGACCAATGGAGATGGGATTGACGCCGAATAAATAGACGATGAACAACCCACACATGAGACCGACGACCGTTCCGAATATTCGACTGAACACGATTTTAGACGAGCGCTTGACGGTCGGTTGCATCGCCACGACGGCTGCAATCGCACCCATTCCAGAATAAATTCCGAATACATACCACGAGATTGCGACGGTGATTGATACGGCAATCCCGGTCTTTAACGTACGAAGCCCGATTTTCGGGATGTAGCGTTTTCCATTCATTTCAGTTCGACCTTTCCTGTCTCAGAAATCAACTCAACGACAGGTCGATTCGATGTCGACAACTGATAGACACCTGGTTCGACTTCTTTGTAACGGTCGCTACTAGAAATTTTCCCAGCCGTCGTCACGTTCACTTGCCCTGTCGCATGTTTTGGCGCATAACTAAGCGTTCCTGCCTCCGTTTGAACCGTCATCGCCTGGTTCACGACGACGTCTGTGATGGTCGCATGACGATAAGAACGGATATCTCCCGTTACGAGACGTGCGGATTCGATTGTCGTATCACTCTTCGTCTCAATTCGCAGACGATCACTATCAATTTGCTTCAAATTGACAGCGTTCGCATTCATCACAATCGTTTTCACGTTTAACCCTTGCCCGGTCACTTGTTCAGCCCCGAGATGAACCGAGGTCATCGAACTCGGTAAGGCAACGCGAAGCTTATAGCGGGACGGTTCATCACTGGCCCGACTGCCGAAATAGCTGAACCATCCATACCGCTCGACGACATAGATGGTATCGCCGACCGATTTGACTTTGATACGTCGTTCTTTCGAATTGGTCTGCACCACTTCGATTTGTACTTTTTCATTTGTACTACGCACGAACTCGACATTCCCATGATACGTCTCAAGTCGTAACTTCTTCATTTGGTATCGATCTTCATACTGGTCCCCTAACGCCAACAAATGGCTGAATACGAATAAATTCACGAGAAAGAGCGTTGGGATGACCGTCAAGACGAGACCGAAGGCGATTTTACGATGTTTCGGGATTGCCCGGAATCGTGCGCTCCATGTTTTTTCTTTGCTTCTTGAATACGCCATATGCCTCTCCTTCTTGGTTCACTTTCATCAGTTTACCATGAAGTATGACATATGCCGAATTGAAAAAGAATCCGCCCGAAGGTGGATTCTTAAGACGTGACGAGGTCGCTCCAGGCGCGAGGATCTTGTTGCCACTCGCGAAGAGAGTGAATCTCTGATTTGGTTAAGTTCCCTGTCGATTCCGCAACCTCGACCAATTCAGGGAATGTCGTCAATGAAGTGGCACTGAGATTTGCATCCGCTAAATTCTTCTCTAAAATCGGCAATCCGTAAGAGAAGATGGCTTGAATGCCAATAACCTCACCACCCGCTTCACGAATCGCATGGGCTGCCTCGATACTCGACATACCTGTCGACAACAGATCTTCGATGACAAGCACGCGTGCTCCACCGTCGAGTTTCCCCTCGATTTGATTCCCTTTCCCATGTCCTTTCGCACTCGAGCGGACGTAAATGAATGGAAGACCGAGACGGTCGGCAAGTAAAGCGCCGTGAGGAATACCGGCTGTGGCCGTTCCTGCAATGACATCGAATTCTGTTGATCCGACTGCGTCCACCAATCCATCGATGATTATGTTACGGATATCGGGATAACTGAGCGTCAATCGGTTGTCACAATAGATTGGGCTTCTCAACCCGCTCGACCATGTATATGGCTCCGTCGGTGATAATGTGACGGCTTTGATTCGTAATAAGGCTTCAGCGATTTGTTTCATATGATTGTCCCCATTCCATCATAAATTGTTCATACATGGCTAACGGATCATTTGCGCGTGTGATCGGGCGACCGACGACGATCGCGTGGACACCGGCCAGTCTCGCTTCACGAGGCGTCGCGACACGTACTTGGTCGTCATCGGTTTGACCGAGTCGAATCCCAGGTGTGACCGTCATAAATGCGTCACCGAGTTCCTGATGAATCATCTTCGCTTCCTGAACAGATGCGACGACACCATCAAGTCCCGCCTGCTTAGCGAGCGATGCCTGACGGATGACGGCTTGGTCGAGGCGACCCGGAATCCCGAGCTCCGTCTGCATCATCTGTTCATCCGTGGATGTCAATTGGGTGACACCGATCAAACGGGTCGTGTCATTTTCTTGGCGAAGCCCATCCAACGCATAGCGCATCATCTTTTCACCGCCTAGCGTATGCACGTTCGTCATCGCGACTCCAAGCTTTCCGATTTGACGCATCGTGCGACGTGCCGTCTCTGGAATATCATGTACTTTCACATCGAGAAAGACCGGATATCCGCGGTCGACCAACTCTTCGACAAAGCGTCCACCTTCCCGATAAAACAGTTCCATCCCCACTTTGACAGCAGGACGGTCCGGGAACGGTTTTAATAAATGAAGCGCCTCATCGCGTGTCTCCACGTCAAGGGCGAGATACAAGTTGTGCATATGCTTTCCCCCTCACGTCCAATATATGATCGATTCCAAGTGAATCGAGTCGTGCCGGTAATGCCTCGATGATTTCTTGACATACGTATGGATTTTCAAAGTTTGCGGTACCGACTGCAACGGCGGACGCTCCCGCATAGATGAATTCAATCACGTCGTCGACCGTTCGAACGCCGCCCATGGCGATGATTGGAATATCGACCGCTTGCGCGACTTCATATACCATCCGGACCGCCACCGGTTTAATGGCCGGGCCTGATAATCCGCCGATTCGATTCGCCAAGATCGGTTGCCCGGTCTGGATATCGATTCGCATCCCGACGAGCGTATTGATCATCGTCAAGCCGTCCGCCCCAGCCGCTTCGACTGCACGCGCCATGTCAGTGATCGACGTGACGTTCGGGGACAGCTTCACATAAACCGGCTTACTTGAAGCCGCTTTGACGAGTCTCGTCAATTCCGCAGCCATCACAGGATCCGTCCCGAACTGCATCCCCCCACACTTCACATTCGGACATGAGATGTTCAGCTCGATGGCTTTGATGGTCGGATCCGCACTGATGCGACGTGCGACTTCCACGTATTCGTCTGGCGTCGACCCGGCGACGTTGGCGATAATCTCTGTATCGAAAGTGGAGAGGAACGGCAATTTCTCTTCGATGATTGCATCGACCCCTGGATTTTGAAGGCCGATCGCATTGAGCATCCCTTGCGCCGTCTCTGCGACACGTGGCGTCGCATTTCCGAATCGTGACTCTTCTGTCGCTGCCTTGATCATGATGCCGCCTAAGATGGATAGGTCATACAGTTTGGCAAACTCTTCCCCGAATCCGAAACATCCGGAAGCCGGGATGATCGGATTTTTCAACTGGAGTCCTGGTAACTCGACATGTAATCTCATAACAGCACCTCTTCCGCATTGAATACCGGTCCATCGCTACATACTTTCACATAGCCTTCCGATGCTTTGCAGACGCAAGCAAAGCAAGCGCCAATGCCACAACCCATTCGATTTTCAATCGAGATGTAACGCTCAGGAATCGGTGAAGCGGCGACCGCCTTCAACATCGGTTCCGGACCACAGCTGAATAACACGTCCGCATCGATGCGTGCGAGTGGTCCCGTCACAAATCCGCGTTCCCCGTGGCTCCCGTCAACGGTCGTGATAATCGTTTCCCCGAGCTCTTGAAATGCTTCTTCATAAAAGACGCTCTCTTTTGAATCAAACCCAAGTATCGCAATCGTCTCAATCCCCATCTCATGTAGACGACGTCTGACGTAGTAAAGCGGAGGTACCCCGATTCCACCACCGACAAGGACAATCCGTTTCCCATGTTGTGCGAGCGGAAAGCCGTTTCCGAGCGGTCCGAGGACGTCAAGCGTGTCCCCGACACGCTTGTTTGCCAACTCGAAAGTCCCTTCTCCGATCACCTTATATAAAAATGTGACTTCTTCTCCTTCAACGTTCGCCACCGACAACGGTCGACGTAACAAGCCGGACGTCTTGATGTGAAAGAACGTCCCAGGGGCGACTTCCACCCCAGGGCAACGTACTTTCATCTCCATCGTCGCTTTTGCGATTTGGCGATTGCTGATGATGGTTACGTCACGTCTCATACCATCACCCCGAACTTCGTGAATGCTGGAATGCTGACCGTTTGGAATGACAGACTTTCAATGACTTGTAATAGCGCTTCGACCGTGTCTAGCGACGTGAGGCACACTGTGCCTTGCTCGGCGGCTGTACGGCGAATCAAGAAGCCGTCTTTCGTCACAAGCGCGTCGCGACTCGTCGTATTGATGATCAAGTCGACTTCCCCGCGTTCGATCACGCTGAGCATCGTCTCACCTGATTCTTGAATCTTCCCGACCCGACGGACGCGCATCTGCTCCGCTTCTAGTCCATCTGCCGTACCGCTCGTCGCCATGAGACGGAAGCCGAGACGGTCAAATCGTTTGGCTAAGGCAATCGCCTCATCCTTGTCGTGATCTGCGATTGTCATGAGGACGTTTCCTTTTAAGGCGATGTTCATTCCAGCTGCGACAAGACCTTTATAGAGTGCCTTTTCAAGAGTCCGGTCTGTTGCCATGACTTCCCCTGTCGATTTCATCTCAGGTCCAAGCGACGGATCGACTTCTTTTAATTTCGCGAAAGAGAAGACCGGCACTTTGACAGAGATGCTCTCTGACTCGGGATGGATGCCTGTTCCAAGACCAAGTTCTTTCAAGCTCGTTCCGAGAATTGTTTGCGTCGCAATTCGTGCGACCGGTAAACCTGTCACTTTTGAGATGAACGGAACCGTTCGGCTCGCACGCGGGTTTACTTCGATGACATACAAATCATCTGCATAGACGAACTGGATGTTCAGAAGCCCTTTGATGCGGAACGCTTTCGCCAACTTGATCGTGTAGTCGACGACTTTTTGCTTCAGCGCTTCACTGAGACGTTGTGGTGGATATACTGCGATCGAGTCACCAGAGTGTACACCGGCACGTTCGATATGCTCCATGATGCCTGGGATATAGACGTCCGTCCCGTCACAAATCGCGTCGACTTCAATCTCAATTCCCGTTAAATAGCGGTCGATGAGAACCGGACGATCTTTCGAGGCGATGACGGCGTTTCGCATGTAACGCTCGAGCTCTGACTGTTCATAGACAATCTCCATCGCCCGTCCCCCGAGGACGTAAGATGGTCGGACGAGTACCGGGTAACCGAGTTCATTCGCACATGCAACCGCCTCTTCGACGTTCGTCGCTGTCTTCCCTGGTGGTTGGGCCAATCGTTCAGCTGACAAGGTTGCCTCGAACGCCTTCCGGTCTTCGGCGCGATCGATGTCTTCTAATGACGTCCCGAGAATCTTCACGCCGTTCGCTTCGAGCGATGCCGCCAAGTTGATGGCGGTCTGTCCACCGAATTGAACGATGACGCCGAGCGGATTCTCGTTATCGATGACTTCTAACACATCTTCCGTCGTCAACGGCTCGAAGTACAGGCGATCGGAGATGGAGAAGTCTGTCGAGACCGTCTCTGGGTTGTTGTTGATGATGATGGCTTCATATCCGGCGTCACGAATCGTCTGAATGGAATGAACGGTCGCATAGTCAAACTCGACACCTTGACCGATTCGAATCGGACCTGATCCGAGGACGAGGATCGATGGACGGTCTGTCTTCACCGCTTCGTTCTCCACTTCATAGGTCCCGTAGAAATATGGCGTCTCCGATGCGAATTCCGCCGCACACGTATCGACCATCTTATACACAGGGCGGATGTTCCATCCGTGACGTTGCGCACGAATCGTCTCAACGTCTGTCTCAAGGATTCGGGCGATGGCGACGTCACTGAAGCCGAGTCGCTTCACGTCGAGCAAACGCTCTGACGTCAATGGCTCCGATGCAAGTTGTTGCTCGGTCTGCCAAATATGGTTCAGTTTGTGTAAGTAGAAACGATCGATTTTCGTCAATTGATGAAGCGTTTCTACCGTGTATCCGCGGCGAAGAGCCTCATATACCATGAACAAGCGCTCGTCTGTCGGGTGAACGAGACCGTGCTCGAGCTGTTCTGTGCTCAAGTCCTTAAGTTGCGGGAGATATAATTCCTCCATCCCAAGTTCGAGCGAGCGCACGGCTTTTAAAAGCGCCTCTTCTAAGTTTCGACCGATGGCCATGACTTCACCCGTCGCTTTCATTTGTGTGCCTAAGCGGCGATCCGCGGACTCAAACTTATCGAAAGCGAAACGAGGGATTTTGGCAACGACATAATCAAGTGCCGGCTCGAATGATGCGTAGCTCGTCTCGGTGACCGGGTTTTTTAATTCTGACAACTTATAGCCGACAGCGACTTTTGCAGCGAGTTTGGCGATCGGATAGCCTGTCGCTTTTGATGCGAGCGCCGAGCTTCGTGAAACACGTGGGTTCACTTCGATGACGTAGTATGTGAAGCTATCTGGGTCGAGAGCGAACTGGATGTTACATCCTCCTTCAATCCCGAGTGCCCGGATGATGTCGAGCGAGACGCTACGAAGCATCTGATAATCGCGGTCCGATAACGTCTGAGTCGGTGCGAATACGATTGAGTCTCCTGTATGGACACCTACTGGGTCAAAGTTTTCCATCGCACAGACGATGATGGCCTGGTCGCTTGAGTCACGCATCACCTCAAATTCGACTTCTTTCATCCCGGCAATCGACTTCTCTAACAACACTTGCGTCACTGGACTCGCCTTTAAACCAGATTCGACGATTTGCTCGAACGATTCACGGTCATGGGCAATCCCTCCACCGGTTCCGCCGAGCGTGTAAGCAGGTCGAATGATGATCGGATATCCGATACGCTCTGCAAATCCCCAAGCAGAATCGAGCGTATGAACGATTTCACTCTCAGGAACGCCATGCCCGAGCTCGAACATGAGGTTACGGAACTGCTCACGGTCTTCAGCTTGTACGATGGCGGCTAGATTCGTTCCGAGTAATTCTACCCCACAATCGCGTAATACTCCCCGCTTATCGAGTTCAAACGCCAAGTTCAATCCTGTTTGGCCACCGAGTGTCGCGAGTAGCGCATCGGGGCGTTCTTGGCGAATGATCCGCTCGACGAATTCGGGTTCGAGCGGTTCGATATACACGCGATCCGCTGTCGTTGGGTCCGTCATGATCGTCGCCGGGTTCGAGTTGACGAGAATGACCTCGTAGCCTTCTTCTTTCAAGGCAAGACATGCCTGTGTACCAGCATAATCAAATTCTGCTGCTTGTCCGATCACAATCGGTCCTGATCCGATCACAAGGATTTTCTGAATATCTGGTCGTTTTGGCATGTCAAATTCCCACTTTCTGTTTGTTTTCTTGAACGAGTTGCATGAAACGGTCAAATAAATCGTTGGCGTCATATGGTCCTGGTGCTGCTTCCGGGTGATACTGTACCGAGAATGTCGGATGATGCAGATGTTTCACTCCTTCGATCGTTCCGTCGTTGACCGCACGATGTGTCACGATGAGCGCTGTATCGAGTAACGATGCCTCTTCTACTGCGTATCCATGGTTTTGAGATGTAATCGTCACGGCGCCTGTCTCCAATTCAAGGACAGGATGGTTCGCTCCACGGTGTCCGAACGGAAGTTTGAATGTGTTCGCCCCGTTCGCGAGCGCGATCAGTTGATGACCGAGACAAATCCCGAACATCGGTGTCGTCGGCATGAGTTGTTGAATGAGTGGAATCGCTGTCGGGACGTCTTTCGGATCCCCCGGTCCGTTCGACAACATGATGCCATCTGGCTCGTACCGCAACACGTCTTCTGCCGTAGTGTCATGTGGGAAGACGATGACTTCACAGTCCCGCTTCATCAACTCGCGCATGATGCCAAGTTTGGCCCCAAAGTCGATCAACGCGATCCGTGGCCCCGTACCAGTACTTACATACGTCCGTTTCGTCGAGACGCGTGCGACTTGGTCGTTCGGAGACAGTTCGTTAAAGCGAGACTGTACTTCGTCCCATGTCAACTCACCATCAACGAGGACACCTCGCATGACACCTTGTGCCCGTAAGTGACGTGTCAACATGCGCGTATCGATATCGGATAACCCTGGGATGCCGAAGCGAGTAAGCGTTGCATCTAGCGTCGCCGTGGAACGGAAGTTCGACGGTGTGTCGCAAGCCTCTTTTACAATCAATGCTTTTGCCATCGGAACTGTCGTTTCGAAGTCTTCACGATTGACACCGTAGTTTCCGATCAACGGGTTCGTCAGCACGATCATCTGGTCGCAATACGACGGATCCGACAAAATTTCTTGATAACCGGTCATACCTGTTTGGAAGACGACTTCCCCAATCGTATCCGCTGGTGCCCCGAATCCTTTACCGACAAATTTCATTCCATCCTCAAGCCATAATGTTCGTTTCATCAAATCGCCCCTTATATACAATTTCGCCACCGACCATCGTCATGACCGGCCATCCGACAAGTTGTTTCCCCGTAAACGGTGTGTTCTTTCCTTTTGAATAGAACGTCGACGGATCCACCACGCGCGTCTTATCTGTATCGATCAGTACCAAATCGGCATCCGCCCCAACTTTCAGTTCACCTCTTGATAATCCAAATACGTCGCTCGGACGCTTCGTCATCCAGTCGATTAACTGATGTTCTTTCATGATGCCCGTCTTCACGAACGTCGTGTACAGAAGCGGGAACGCTGTCTCAAATCCGGTAATCCCGAACGGTGCACGCTCGATGCCTTGCGCTTTCTCCTCTGCCGTATGTGGGGCATGGTCTGTCGCAATCATGTCAATCGTTCCATCGAATAATCCTTCAAGAAGCGCCTGTCGATCGTCCTCGCTTCGGAGCGGAGGATTCATCTTGAAGTTGGCATCGAGCCCTGGGATATCGTCTTCGCTCAAGACGAGGTGGTGAGGAGTCACTTCTGCCGTCACTTGAATACCTGCCCGCTTCGCATCTCGGATGACACGGACCGATTGCCGCGATGAGACGTGACACACGTGATAATGACAGCCCGTTTCTTCGGCGATCAGCACATCTCGGGCGATATGGATACTTTCTGCAAGACTTGGAATCCCTTGAATCCCGTGCGCTTCACTGAACTTCCCTTCGTGGACCGACCCTGCTTTTAGCGTATTGTCTTCACAGTGTGCGACGACGGCCTTGTTCAACCGTTTCGCTTCACGCATCGCTTGTCGCATCATCGCCGCTGATTGAACACCGACCCCGTCATCGGTGAAGGCGAATGTATCTGATAGAGATTCCATATCGACCTGTTCTTCACCGAGCTGTCGCTTCGTGATGGAAGCGTATGGAAGGACACGGACGATTGCATCTTGCTCAATCTTTTGAAGGAGCGCGTCCATCGTGACGCGATCGTCTGGTACCGGTCGCGTGTTCGGCATCGAACAGATTGTCGTGAATCCACCCGCCGCTGCCGCCATCGTTCCCGTTTTGATCGTTTCTTTCGCTTCGCCTCCCGGCTCACGCAAGTGGACGTGAACATCGACAAGTCCTGGTGCGAGTAGGTAGTCTGTCGCATCGATGACTTCTTCCCCGGCTGTCGACCCGTTATAATCGAGCGATTCGATTTTTCCGTCTTTCAAGAGGATGTTTGTCGTGCGTTTTGTCCCGTTGTCATACCATGTCGCGTGTTGAAGTATCATTGTTGTCCTCCTAATGCTCGATTTAAGATGCTCATGCGTGCATAGACGCCGTTCTTCATTTGCGGGAAGATGCGTGACCGTTCATGTTCGATCAGACTGCCCGCAATCTCGACATCCCGATTGACCGGTGCCGGATGCATGATGATGGCCCCTTCTTTCATCCGCTCGACTCGCTCGACCGTCAGTCCAAACTGCGTGTGATATTCCTCTTTCGAGAAAATGTCTCCCATGATATGACGCTCGTGCTGAACCCGTAACAGCATGATGACGTCACTTACTGCTAGCACACCATCAAGTTCTTTACGCTCAAGCCCCATCGAATCATCCCACCATGAGGCTGGGCTGCATCCGACGACGTTTGCCCCGAGACGCTTCAACACACTCGCATTCGATCGAGCGACGCGACTATGAACGAGGTCTCCACAGATGGCAACGTTTAATCCTTGGAACGTTCTGAACTCTTCAAAGATTGTGACGAGGTCGAGTAGTGATTGGGAAGGGTGTTCGCCACTCCCGTCGCCCCCATTGAGTACCGGGATATTCAACTTCTCAACGAGTTCATGATAGTATCCTGCTTCTGGATGTCGGATGACGAGTGCGTCAACTCCAATCGCTTCGAGCGTCTTGCATGTGTCGTACAGTGTCTCTCCCTTCGTGACCGATGACGTCGTCACATCAAACGGAATCTCTTGCATGTTCAAGTGTCGCTCGGCCATTTGAAACGAGTTTTTCGTACGCGTCGAGTTTTCAAAGAACAGGTTTGCGACCGTCTTCCCATCGAATAGTGGGGGTAGGTCCCCTTGCTTATAGCGCAATGACTCTTCAATCATGCCCATGATCTCATCGAGCGAGAGTGTGTCTAAGCTGACGAAGTGTTTGACTGGTTTGACATTCGTTTGCATCGTATTCATGTTCGTCTCCTCCTTTTGTTAGAGGCAAAGAGAAAAGGCGTCTCTTCACCGATGTGAAGGGACGCCTTCATTTGGGCAAGGTACACCCAAATAAACGAGCCTTCACTTTGCCGACCTCACGGGATCGAATTAAAAGTTACTTGCTTGTTTCGTTTCTTCAGTTGTGCTGACTTCCACGACCGTCTCGACTTCCTCTTTCGGTAAGATGGCGTTTAAAAGAATCCCGACGACCGTCGCGAGCGCCATCCCTTGTACAGGGAAGCTGCCGAGTTGAATCATCGCACCACCCAGCCCGATGACGAGGATGACCGATGAGATGATCAAGTTGCGTTTTTCTGCCAAATCGACGTTGCTCTCTACCATCGTCCGTAGTCCGTTCGACGCGATGACCCCGAATAAGAGAATCGAGATGCCACCTTTGACTGGATTCGGAATCGTTGAGATGAATGCCTCGATATGACCGAGGAATCCGAAGCTGATGGCCATGAGCGCCGCTCCAGCGATGACATAGACACTGTAGACGCGTGTGATGGCCATGACGCCGTTGTTCTCACCGTATGTCGTACATGGTGGACCACCGAGTGCGGAAGCGACTGCTTTCCCTACCCCGTCACCGAGTAGCGTGCGATGGAGGCCGGGATCTTTCATCGTCTCTCGTCCGATGATTTTAGATGTGACCATTTGATCGCCGATATGCTCGGTCATCGTGACGAGTGCGACCGGTACGATCGCGAGGAGTGCACCGACTTGCCACATTGGCATGTAGTCGACGAACACCATCGTGAAGTCAGGGAGTTGGAACAAGCTTGCTTGTTGAATTGGTGAGTAATCGATGATTCCGAATGCTGCGGCAATCCCGTAACCTCCGACGATTCCGAAAAGGATTGGAACCGCTCCCCAAACCCCTTTCAGTTTTGTCATGGCGAGCATCGTGATTCCAAGTGTCAGGAGTGCGATTGTCATGAACGTTCCATTATAAGCTCCGTCTTGATTCATCGACATGTCGATGGCGACCGGCGCGAGCGACAAACCGATGACCATGATGACCGGTCCGACGACGACTGGTGGGAGCAACCGGAGCAACCAATTGACGCCTGTCTTATAGATGATCAAGGAAACGACACCGTATACCGAGCCGGCAATGATTCCGCCGAACAGTGCCGCTTCGACACCCCATTGCTGACTGACCGCAATGATTGGGGCGATGTAGGCAAAACTTGAACCGAGGTATGTTGGGACTTTGAAGCGCGTAATCGCTAAGAATGAGAGCGTGGCCACTCCGGAAGCGACGAGGGCGACCGATGTATTCAATCCTGTTAAAATCGGGACTAAAATCGTCGCTCCGAACATGGCGAAGACGTGTTGAAGACTGAATAACAGCCATTGTGGAAAGTGAGCTGGACGCTCGTGGATGTGTAGAACGGGTTGTTTCATATTGAATTTCTCCTTCCTGGCCTCTCTGGACCACCTTAAAGGTTTTTAAGATTATTGCTGATTGATTGTCACTTCATCTGCCGTGTCGACTTCACTGAGTCGGACGACGACTTGCTCGGACTTCGATGTCGGAACGTTCTTCCCAATGAAATCAGGTCGAATCGGAAGCTCCCGATGTCCTCGGTCAATCAAGACCGCGAGTTGGATATAGTCTGGGCGACCATGGTCGACGAGTGCGTCCATTGCGGCACGGACCGTTCGACCGGTATATAGGACGTCGTCGACGAGGACGACGGTCTTACCATTAATATCATGCGGCAACTCCGTTGCCTTCACTTCTGGGTCTAACGACTTCTTCGATAAGTCGTCCCGGTAAAGCGTGATGTCGAGATTCCCGAGTGCGACCGGCTTGCCTTCAATCTCTTCGATGCGGCGCGCGAGTCGGTCAGCGAGCGTCTCACCTCTCGTCTTGATCCCGACGAGGACGACATCATCGATTCCTTTATTCCGCTCGATGATTTCATGAGCGATTCGTGTCAACGCTCGACGGATGGCTGATTCATCTAAAATGACTGACTGTTTCACGTCACTCCTCCTTTCATGCTTCATTCAAAAAAAGAAGACTCCCTCGTCCGACTGGAAAGGGAGTCTTCATCAAAAACGGCAGTCTGATGCCGGGTTGAATTGACGTTAGTGTGACCGCGGTCACAATCCTTTCACAGCCTCTCTGGACTGGGTTTAAAGGTGTTATGCTTCCTAGACTATAAATCGGAATGTGACAGAAGTCAACGAGTTTTCTCGATTTTATCTAACTTTGCAAGTTCTGCCTTAAAGTCTTCTGGAAGTGGTGCCTCAAATTCCATCCATTCTTTCGTACGTGGATGATGGAAACCGAGCGTCGCCGCATGTAGGGCTTGACCGCCTAATTCAATTGTCCGACGTGGTCCATATTTCGGGTCGCCTGCGAGCGGATGCCCGATATAGCGCATGTGCACACGGATTTGGTGTGTACGACCTGTCTCGAGTTTACACTCGACGAGCGTGAAGTCTTTGTAGCGCTCGAGCAAGCGGAAATGCGTCACCGCTTCTTTCGCGTTCTTGTCCGTCACGGTCATACGCTGACGGTCATTCGTATCGCGACCAATCGGTGCTTCAATCGTCCCGAGTTCGTGAACGAGTTCGCCGTGAACGAGCGCGATATATTCACGCTTGATCGTCTTGTCTTTCAATTGACTCGCAAGTGATTCATGAGCCAAGTCATTTTTAGCGACCATAAGGAGACCTGTCGTATCTTTGTCGATTCGATGCACGATTCCAGGGCGCTTGACGCCATTGATGCCTGAAAGGTCATCACAATGTCCGAGAAGTGCATTGACGAGCGTTCCAGACGTGTGACCGGCAGCAGGGTGAACGACCATCCCACGTGCTTTATTGACGACAATCATATCTTCATCTTCGAATACGATTTCAAGCGGAATGTGTTCAGGTAACACTTCGAGTTCCACCGCTTCCGGGACGTTCACTTCGATTTCATCGCCCACTTGGAGCTTATAGTTTGGTTTGACGGCACTGCCATTGACGAGAAGTGCCCCTGTCTTAATCCATTCTTGTACTTGTGAGCGTGACCATTCTCCACGGTCGCTCACCCACTTGTCGATCCTTGCCTTTTCATCGGCGACAAAAGTATAGGATTCCATTACGATTGTCCCCTTTCTTTGTGTAATTTTTCTTCAAATAAAATCCCGATGACCATCAAGATGACACCAAATGTGAGGGCCATATCGGCCACGTTAAAAATCGGGAAGTTGTAGCCAAACGGGTACGTATCGACAAAGTCGACGACTTCGCCACGGAACAAACGGTCGATAAAGTTACCGATCGCACCGGCCAGGAGCAATCCAACACTATAACCGAGAAGCTGATACCCGTTCACTTCTTTATGCAGGAAGTAAACAAGACCCGCAACAACGAGAATCGTGATGACGAAGAAGAACGCCATCTGTCCTTCTAACATCCCCCAAGCCGCTCCTTTATTGCGATAAGAGGTCCAGTATAACAAGTTCGGGATGACTTCAATCGATTGACCGATTGTCATCGTCTGAACGACCACCCATTTGGTGAGTTGATCGAGCAGAATCAAGATGACGGCCAAACCGTAATATCGTTTCATATGCGTCTCCTTTCAAGCCGTTAAGAAACCGGAGTGGGGACGCCACTCCGGTTCGTCTTAACCGATTACTGATGCACAGCGTGGGCAAAGCTCAGGATGCTCTTCGTTTTGTCCAAGCTCTGTCGAGTATGTCCAACAACGTGCACAAGCGGCACCATCTGCTTTCTTGACTGTGATTTTCGTCGTCGCATAATCGACGTCTGCCGTCTCAGCCCATTCTACTTGTGATACTTGAAGCAACTGACTGACGTTATCGATTGTTTCCAATAACGCGGCAGTCTCTGCTTTCGGTGCGAGAATCAATTTTGCCTCGAGCGGTTTCCCGATCAATTTCTCGCCACGTGCGATTTCGATCGCCTTGAGGACATCGTCACGGAAGACGAGGAATTTCGACCATTTCTCTAATAACGTTTGCTCGTCAGCAGTCAATGCATCCACTTCTTCTAGATCCGTCAAGAAGATGCTTGCTTCCGACTTCCCAGGAACCTCTTTCCACGCCTCATCGGCAGTGTGTGGAAGGACTGGAGCCAAGAGCTTCGTCAAAAGGACGACCGCATCGTACATGACCGTCTGAACGGCACGACGGCGGAGATCGTCTTCACGCTCGATATAAAGGATATCTTTTGTAAAGTCGAGATAGAACGATGACAACTCGTTAACGCAGAAGTTATGAACGAGATGATACACCGCCATGAAGTCAAACGTGTCATACGCTTTGACCACTTTTGCTTGGAGCTGTTTGAGTTTCGTTGCCATGAAGCGGTCTGCTTCTGGCATGTCATTGAATGCGACACGCATCGACGGATCAAACCCGTTCAAGTTTCCAAGAAGGAAACGGATTGTGTTACGCATCTTCCGGTATACTTCTGACACTTGTTTAAAGTTGTCGTGCGAAGCGCGAACGTCAGACTGATAGTCGACTGACGCGACCCAAAGGCGTACGATTTCAGCACCATATTGCTTCACGAGATCGTTTGGCGCAATCGTGTTACCGAGTGATTTCGACATCTTACGTCCATCCCCGTCAAGAACGAAACCGTGGCTCAAGACGTTTCGGTATGGCGCTTTGCCCGTCGTCGCAACAGCTGTTGAGAGTGACGAGTTGAACCAACCGCGGTATTGGTCAGATCCTTCAAGATAAAGGTCTGCCGGGCGACGAAGGTTTTCACGTTCCTCTAATACACCAGCGTGTGAAGAACCTGAATCGAACCAGACGTCCATGATGTCGAGTTCTTTACGGAATTCGCCGTTCGGGCTGTTCGGATGCGTGAATCCTTCAGGAAGAAGGTCTTTTGCTTCACGCTCATACCAGACGTTCGAGCCGTGCTCACGGAATAAGTTTGCGACGTGGTCGATCGTCTCGTTCGTGATGATTTCCGTTCCATCCTCTGCATAGAAGATTGGGATTGGCACGCCCCATGCACGTTGACGACTGATGACCCAGTCTCCACGGTCACGGACCATGTTGTAAAGACGTGTCATTCCCCATTCCGGAACCCAGTTCACTTCTTCGATTTCACGGAGCATATCTTCACGGAAATCTTTGATGGAAGCGAACCATTGCGGTGTCGCACGGAAGATGACCGGTTTTTTCGTACGCCAGTCATGCGGGTACGAGTGTTTGATGAACTTCAAGTTGAGCAAGTAGCCGTTCTCTTCAAGTTTCATCCCGATTTGTTTGTTCGCATCTTCATAGAACAACCCTTCAAAACCAGGCGCCTCAGCCGTCATATAACCACGGTCATCGACCGGGCAAAGAACGTCTAAGCCGTAAGCCTGACCGACACGATAGTCATCTTCCCCGTGCCCTGGAGCCGTGTGGACGAGTCCAGTCGCATCCGCTGTGACGTGGTCGCCGAGCATGACGAGTGACGTGCGGTCATACAACGGATGTTGGGCCGTCATATATTCAAAGTCGCGACCGTTCCATGAACCGCTCACAGTGTAATCAGTCCAGCCGAGCGCAGTCGTCACTTCTTCAACGAGCGTCTCTGCGACGATATAGCCTTTTCCTTCGTGTTCGATGCGCGTGTACGTCAACTCATCACTCACTGCGATCCCGAGGTTCGCCGGGATTGTCCAAGGCGTCGTCGTCCAGATGACGAAATGATCGTCAGACGTCAATGTGTCTTTTCCGTCTACGACGCGGAATGCCACGTAGATGGCCGGTGATTTTTTATCGTAATATTCGATTTCAGCTTCTGCGAGTGCAGACTCCGAAGACGGCGACCAGTAGACTGGTTTCTTTCCTTTGTAGATGTATCCTTTTTCAGCCATCGTCCCGAACAAGCGGATTTGTGCCGCTTCATATTCCGGAAGGAGCGTAATATATGGATTTTCAAAGTCTGCGAGAAGACCGAGACGTTTGAACTGTTCACGTTGCGAGTTCACTTGTTCCATCGCATATTCTGCACACTTTTCGCGGAATTCAGCGACCGTCATTTCTTTACGGTTGACGCCAGCTTTTTGAAGGGCGTTCTCGATTGGAAGACCGTGCGTATCCCAACCTGGAATCATTGGAGACTGGTATCCGTTCATCCCTTTGAAACGCACGATGATGTCTTTTAATACTTTGTTCATCGCATGTCCCATGTGGATGTCGCCGTTCGCATATGGAGGACCATCATGCAAGATGTATTGTGGTTTCCCTGCATTTTTTTCTTGCACCTTGTTGTAAAGGTCCATGTCTTCCCATTCTGTTTGCATCGCTGGTTCGCGTTTTGGTAAATTCCCACGCATTGCGAATTCTGTGTTTGGCATTAATAGCGTGTCTTTGTAGTTCATCGAAACTCCTCCATCAACATTTTTTAGAAAACAAAAAAAACCAACCCATCCCTGATAGGGACGAGTTGGTTGACTCGCGGTACCACCCTACTAGTCTCACGTTCGTGAGACCGCTCTCGGTAACCGATAACGAGGTCAGGCGGTCACGCTTACTCTGGTTCAGCGTGACGACTCATAGGGGATACCGATTCGAGTCTTTCTCTTAGGCTCTCACCGTCCCTAAGTCGCTTCGTAGGTATGACTCGATCGACGCGTCCTACTCAACGTGTTGATCATTTATCCATGTTGTTCTTCATTCTGTGTGACTTCGTGGTCATTATACGCAAGTTCTGATCTATCGTCAAGAACCGTCTGCACAGGCGGCTCCCCGACAATCGTCTCCCACTCGGTGCTGTTTAAGAGCTCCATTTGGGCGTCAACGAGGACACGGAAACGTGTGCGATACAACTCGACTTTTTTGAGCATTTGAACGACTTCACGTTCTGCAAGTTGTTCTTTACGGGCCGCTTCTTCTTCACGAGCGTACGCTTCACGTTCCGCTTGTTTCAAGATGAGGCTCGCTTCTTTTTGCGCGTTGTTCTTCACTTCTTCCGCTGCTTCCTGCGCGACGATGATCGACTTGTTCAATGTATCTTCCATCGAGGAGAAGTAGTCAATGCGAGCTTGCATATCGTTGACAAGTTCTTCATACCGTCGATTCTCACGAATCAATAGTTCAAACTCTTTAATGATTTGATCTAAAAATTCATTGACCTCATCGATGTCGTACCCACGAAAACGGGAAGAGAATTCTTTATTATGAATATCAATCGGTGTCAACGCCATTCGACTTTCCTCCTAAAATTTAACGTATGGTCCCATACTGGATTTTAATCTTTTCACGTTTGGTCGAACCCAGAATCTCCATCATCTTAATACGACCGTATCCACGGACGGATAAAAGATCGTCTGGTTCAAGCATGAAGCTCGGATCTTCAATGACTTTATGATTCACTTTACAGTCACCGTGTTTCACGAGCGCCTGAGCTTTCTGACGAGATATGTTGAGTACCTCGCTCACAACCGTATCAAATCGTAACGAGGACACGATGCCGAACCCTTCGACCCACTCTGTTTTCGGAACGACGAGAATGTCATCCTTCGTAACAGAGGAGATGCGAACTCTTGCTTTTCCGACACGTTCCAAGTTCATTTCGATGAACCCGACCGCTTCGCGGGTCGTAGCAAACTGGACGACCTCCTCTTCCAGGACGACGTCCCCAAACTTTTGACGCTTCAACCCTGCGTTGAGTAAAGTTCCAGTCACTTGCCGATGTGTCAGGTCAACAAATTTTGTCGGATATTCGATGCGACGAATCTCGATTTCAAAATCATCGGTATTCAGCTCATAATACTCTGGCGCCAAAATCAGCCGACGTCGTTCAGCTCCTTCAAACCCGCCATCGTCGTGAATGACGAGCTGTTTACCGACAAGCTGTTTGACGATTTGCTGTTCACGAGGGTCTAAAAAGTCCGTCAACTTTAATACATAGCTGTTCTCGACTTGTTGTACCCAATCCAACACTTGTTCGACGAACGCCCGTTCACTTGGTCGGTAGTGGTCATAAACGCTCATACATCACCCGAAAATGGCAGCGATACCGGCTTGTGCCATTCGAAGCACGAACAATGCGACGATTGGAGAGATATCGAGCATGCCACCGATTGGTGGGATAATCCGTCGGAACGGTGCTAAAAATGGTTCACATAAAAATGATAAAATTTGTCCGAACATGGATTCACGCGCGTTCGGGAACCATGATAATAAGATATAGCCGATCAGGACCCAACTATAAATACCAAGCAAAGTACTTAACGTATTGCCTAAGGCAGGGATTACGTTTTCCATTCAGTTACCACCCTTTACTATGAAGTTCATCCTCCGAAATCAAGTTTGAGATTGAACCAGTCAATTCGACATTGTTCGGAGTACACAGAATCGTGTTATGTCCAATCGAAGTCATCGATCCTTCTAGCGCATATACGACACCGGAAAGGAAGTTGACGACTTGACGTGATTGCTCTTTTGACATGCGCTGAAGATTGACGATGACAGCACGGTTTTCTTTCAATTGATCGCTAATATCTTGCGCTTCAGCGAATACACGTGGTTCAGCCAATACGACTTTCGAGCGTTCTTTCTTCTTCGTATTCAATGCCACGAGATTATTTGCTGTTTTTGGGCGATCCTCTTGTCTCACGACCGCTGTTTCAGTTGAAGAAGTTGCTGATGTGTTTGCGACGGCAAACTCTTCTTCTTCGTATGTGCTGTTCGGATCTTCCTCGAGTCCAAAGAAATCTTTCATTTTGTTTTTGATTGACATAACGGATTCCTCCTTAAGATATATTATTGCACAAGTACGGTACCAATACGAACAAACGATGCGCCTTCTTCAATCGCGATTGGATAATCGTTTGACATCCCCATCGATAGCTCCGTGCAAGGGGCGTGTTCAAACCCTTTTGCGTTCACTTCATCACGTAATCGACGTAAACGACCGAACGTCTCACGAAGGACTGACTCTTCTTCCGTGAACGGTGCCATCGTCATCAAACCGATGATTCGAATGTGAGGATACTGTTTACAGTTCTCGATGAAAGGCATAACTTCCTCTATTTCAAGACCATGTTTTGAATCTTCTCCTGACGTATTCACTTGAACGAAACAATCAATCGTCTCGCTCGCTCGTTTATCGATTTCTGCAGCGAGTGATAAACGGTCCAATGAGTGAATAGCTGCCACGTGATCGATGATTTGTCTCACCTTACGTGTCTGTAACGTGCCGATGAAGTGAAACTTTGCGTCTTCTGGCATGCCGTTCACTTTTTCAAGTAAGGAATCTGGACGATTTTCACCGAAGTCACGAATTCCTTCTGCGTAGAGAGCATTGGCCACGTCTACGCCTACCGATTTCGTGACGGCAATCAAAGTAGGCTCCACATCTTGAACGTGGGCTGCCATAATAGATTGAACTTGTTTTACGTTATCTGAAATACTCACAATTTACGCTCCTTGACGATGACTGCCGCAAACCGACGTTTCGTTTCTCCGTCTCGATACGAGAAAAACGGAGTATTTGCGCCAGTCGATAAATTCGATTGCATGACGGACGCGTCATGTTCGTTTGCCAATACTTCATTGACTGCTTGGAGTGACAACAAGGCGTGGTCGCCCGACTCCTGTCGAACGGCTTTTTGATAGGCAGTCGGCGAAACGGATTGAACCGCGTCTAGCACTAGACGATCAACCTCATATTCATTTCCAGCAATCGCTGGACCGACGAGCATGTCCACTTCTGTCGCATCGATGCCTTGATCTTCAAACGCTTGGATCATGGACGTGACGATATTGCCGACGGTCCCTTTCCAACCCGCATGAGCGACACCGATGACTCCATGGTCTTTCGCACAGAAAAAGAGAGGTACGCAATCTGCAAAGACGAGAGCGAGCGGCAAAGCTTCTTCTTTTGTGATGAGTCCGTCTGTTTGCGAAATTGCCTCGTCATATCGAAATGCACCTTTGCCCTTGTCCGCTGAATCCACGCTTTGGACCGTTATCCCGTGCACTTGGTCGGCCCAAACAGAGTCTTCTAGCGAAAGATTCGCCTGTCGAAAGAACCATTGACGATTTTGAATGACTCCATCAATATCATCGCCGACATGAAGACCAACGTTTCCGGCATTGTGTCCGTTCGTCCGTGTCGTCACGTAAGCATGATAGCGATTCGTTTCGGTTTCCCATGTATGTAACAGTTGCATCGGTTTCTCCTTTTTTAGAAAAAGGGATGCCGAGTCACGGCACCCCTTGTTGTTTAGTTACGGCGTTGTCTCACGAACGCAGGGATGTTGATCGTCTCGTCTGGGACGTCTCCTCCATACACTGGGCGATGGAAGTTCCCTTCGTCTTGTTGAGCCGCTTCATTTGCTTTTGGTTGGGGTTCCTTGTTCTCAACCTCTGGCTGTTTTTTCGGCTGCTGAAGGAACGGGTTCGCCCCTTGTGTTTCCTCAGCAAATTCAGTTGCGATCACGGTGACGATGATTTCATCGTTCAAGTTTTCGTTGATGACTGAACCGAAGATCAAGTTCACTTCTTCATCTGCGGCACTTTGAACGATTTGAGCTGCTTCTGTCACTTCATACAAGCTAAGGCTGAGCCCACCTGTAATGTTCATCAAGACACCTTTCGCTCCTTCGATTGAAGATTCGAGAAGTGGTGAAGAGATTGCTTTCTTCGCTGCTTCAACGGCACGGTTTTCACCTGTAGCAACACCTACACCCATGAGTGCAGATCCTTTTTCTGTCATGATCGTCTTCACGTCAGCGAAGTCAAGGTTGATGAGACCAGGGATGGCGATCAAGTCAGTGATCCCTTGTACACCTTGACGAAGGACGTTGTCCGCTTCACGGAAGGCTTCGATCATCGGTGTGTTGCGTTCCACGATTTCAAGAAGCTTATCGTTTGGAATGACGATGAGTGTATCTACTTTTTCTTTAAACGCTTGAATCCCATGTTGCGCGTGTTGCATGCGCTTCCGGCCTTCAAACATGAATGGTTTTGTGACGACACCGACTGTGAGCGCGCCGATTTCTTTTGAAATCTCAGCGATGACCGGTGCAGCACCAGTTCCTGTTCCGCCGCCCATACCAGCTGTGACGAAAACCATATCCGCTCCATCAAGCGCTTCAATCAATTGTTCGCGGCTTTCTTCTGCCGCTTTTTTACCGATATCCGGATTCGCACCAGCACCGAGACCACGTGTCAATTTGGCACCAAGTTGAAGTTTTACATCGGCTTTCGACATATTCAAGGCTTGAGCATCCGTGTTGACAGCGATGAACTCAACTCCTTGTACCCCATGTTCAATCATACGGTTAACGGCGTTTGAACCGCCGCCTCCGACTCCAATTACTTTAATTTTTGCTACGGCGTCAATCGCCTCATCAAAGTACATCATTCAGGTATCCCCCTACTTATTTTCCAAGTTGTATTACAACGTCAGCTTAAACGCCAAATAATTTTTCCATCAAACGACTAAAACCTTTTTTCGACTCTTGATCGGTCTCGTATTCGTTCTCTCCAACATGAGTATCGGTCGGTTCCTGCTTATTGTGAAGCGTTTCGTAGCGAACTTCCGGTTTTTCGAGTTGAGATTTTGAAACGTGATGATCACTCATTAAGACATATTTCAAAACACCGACTGCTGTCGCGTATTTTGGATGTCTGACGCCAATCGACGACGGTTGATACAATCTCGTCTTTTGACCCATGACACGAGTCGCTAACTCTTGAATACCTGGTAGAGCAGCAGCTCCACCGCAGAGTAAGTATCCGCCATTCAGCATCGGAACACCTACTTTTTGAACCTTATTCAACATAAGGGTAAACATTTCCTCTATTCTCGCCTCTAAAACATAGCTAATTTCTGACTGTGGTTCGAACGCCACTTCCCCATTGATGTTCGTGTAGGAGAAACCTTCTGTTCCATCGGCCATTTCTTCGAGTGCGAGACCGTATTCTTCTTTCGCCACTTTGGCGTCTTGATATTTGCAATTTAGCTTATAGACCAAGTCTCTTGTCATATGGTCTCCACCGACTGGAAGGATATACGAGTAAACGAGATCTCCGCGATAAAATACCGAGACCGTCGTCTTTTCGTGCCCGACATCGACAAGACCAATGCCGAGGTCGATTTCATCTACAGAAGCTGCACTCATGCCGAGCGCGAGGTTCCCTAAAATAAATCCTTCGAGGTGTAATCCGGCACGTTCAATCGAACGACGAATACTATGTAAAATTGTCTTCGATCCAGTAACCATTTTCCCATGCATTTCTAGTCGATAACCAAGCATTCCACGAGGATCGACGACACCCGTTTGTTGATCCACCGTGAATGATGATGGGATTACATCGATGACACTCATCTCATCCGGTAATCGCATCACTTGTGCTGAATTGATGACTTCCATCACGTCTGCATCTGTAATTTCCTGATCTTCCCGCTTCACGGATGCGATTCCATGACATGGGGCAATTTGGATATGTTCCCCTTCGATGGCAACGTATACAGATCGAATTTGATCACCTAACGATGTCTCCGCGTGTTCAACGGCCTGTTTGATCGCTTGGACTGTTTTATCGATGTCTACGACAGCACCACGTTTCACCCCTGCCGACGGTGCACACCCTTCTGCCAAAATATTAAGCGTTCCGCCGAGCAATTCACCGACGACGAGCTTAATCTCTGACGTTCCAATATCTAATGCGGCCACATAACCATTCGCTTCCAAAAGGGAAACACCTCCGCTCTATAATTTTCCTGTACAAATTACATGACAAATATGACAGATATCCAAAAAAATTGTTGGTTTCGACAAGATATCTCACGTCTAAGTTTACAACAAATAAGATAGTGAGAAAAGGTAGAATCCTACAATTTAAGCGGTTTCGCGTTATCAATTCGTTTACAAAAGACAAAAAAACAGCCCTTATGTGTCTAAGGGCTGTAATATAACTGATTATTCATTCGTTTTCTTGTATGGAACAAAGTAAAAACCACCATCCATGACGACTGTTCCTTGCTGACCTTTCGGAATGTTTTCATAGATTTCTCCATATTTCGAAACGGTCTCACTTAACTTCAGCGTCGGGGTGAGAAGCGTATTTCCGTCATTCATAAAGATCTCGTAACGTGTCGGCTCTCCCTTTTGTTTAGACAAGATGACTTCCGACATACGGGCTCGCGTCGCGTCATCGACTTGTTCCAACTCACTGGCAATCTTTTCGAGTTCTTCTTCCGAATTGAACTCTCTTAGCAGTGGACCATCTTTTAACTTCTGAGGGTCGGTGATGGTGCCTGTCGGATGAAGTGAGCCGTCTGCTAACACGACGACATCTCCCGTCTCCGCACGAGCATAAGCAATCATCTTCTCTTCTGTCACATTGACGTGAACGACGTTATACCAAGATCGGTCCATGTCTACCCGTTTGACACCCGGCAACTTTTCCATTTGGTCACTCATCTTGCTCGGTGATAGACTGACAAATTTTGTCGATGTGTCGAGCTCCATGTTTTGAAACACGTAGGATTCATCAAGCCAGTATAGCCCAGATACGTTCACTTTTTTCACGTTCGACATCGAAGTTTGCATATAGACCACGAGTAAGATGAGAATTCCAAACAAAGAAAGCACGGAGAACATCCGACGGTTCGCTTTTTTCCGTCGCTGCTTTTTCATGTACGGAATACGGTCTTCTAGACTGCGTACCGTTTGTTGGCTTGGTTCCATCGGATTCTACTCCTTTATCGAATGACTTCTTCTACTAAGTCGGCTAGTGCATCTGACGCGTCCGGGAATCCGAGGGCACGGGATGCGTTCGCCATCTCTTCTTGTTTGCCGAGTACTTGGCGAATCGCTTCGACGAGCGTCTCCCCTGTCAACGACTCCTCTTTCACGAGTAACGCCGCACCGTTTTCAACAAGGGCAGAGGCGTTCTTCGTCTGATGGTCTGCTGTCACGTATGGGCTTGGGATCAATACGCTCGGTAAGCCGAGGGCGGTCAATTCAGAAATGGTCGAAGCTCCCGCACGCGAGACGACGATTGACGTACAAGCGAGTAAGGCCGGCATGTCATAGACGTACGGATGAACGTGTACGTTTTCAGATGATGGGGCTTCTTTCGATACAGATTCGTAATGAATTTTCCCTGTGACGTAGAGCACGTTGATTGGTAAGTCCGAAAGCGCTGGGATAGCCTCAATGACGGCACGGTTGATTGCTTCGGCGCCACGACTCCCTCCGTAAATCAATACGATAGGCCGTTCATCGAGATTGTACTGTTCTCGTACAGCTGCATCGTCCACTTTCGTTTGTAGCACTTCACTTCCACGCGGGTTTCCAATCAAGCGAACGTTTGCCCCAGGGAAGTGAACATCGGACCCTTTAAAGGAAAGGGCGACCCGATCCGCTTTTTTCGATAAAAACTTATTCGTTAACCCTGGGATGCTGTTTTGTTCATGTAGGATAGTCGGGATGCCGAGTTGTTGCGCCGTATAGACGACCGGTCCTGAGACGAATCCGCCCGTTCCGATGACGACATCCGGTTTGAATGCTGCCATATCTTTTTTAAGAGAGCGAACAGCTTTCAAGAACCAGTACGCCGTCTTTAAGTTCTCAAGAGAGAGGGACCGTTTCAATCCAGCGATTTGAATCGATTTGAACGGGACACCTGCTCGAGGAACGAGATCGGCTTCTAACCCATTCTCCGTTCCAACGTATTGTACCTGTAAATTCGGGTGACGTTTTTGTAACGTCTCAATCAATGCGAGGGCCGGATAAATATGACCACCGGTACCTCCACCAGAAATCATGACTTTCATCGGTTCGCCTCCTCATATGCGCGAACGAGATGGACGAACTGTTCGCCTCGTTCTTCAAACGTCTTAAATTGGTCCCAACTCGCACAAGCAGGAGATAAGAGAATGACATCTCCCGTCTCAGATTGTTCAAACGCGAGTGGAACGGCGTCTGCTAACGTCTCGACAGTGTAAGATGGAATCTGTCGGGACTCCCCAAGCTCTTTAAAACGCTCTTTTGTCTCACCATACGCGACGACAGCTTTTACGTTTGAGAGAGCTGGCGCGAGCGAAGATAAGTCCGCTCCACGTTCGAGTCCTCCACAAAGCCACACGATCGGAGCATCAAATCCTCGTAGCGCCGCTTCCGCCGCAACGTTGTTCGTCGCCTTCGAATCATTGTAGACGGCACGTCCGAGAACATCACCTAAACTTTCAGTTCGATGTGCGACACCGCCAAAGTTTCGTAATACTCGCTCGACGTGTGCTTTTGGAAGTGCAAACGGTTCGACTAACAGAAGAGCCGCTAGTACGTTCTCAACGTTATGGGCACCACCTAATGCCAATTCATTCACACGAATGAGTCGCTCTCCGCGTACCGTGACCCAACCGTCCACGACGGAAGCATCTCCTCGCTCAAAGCTGAACGTATTCGGTTCAAGATGAGCCGGGACACGTTTCATCACTTCGGAGTCTGTCACTTTAACGACGATTTGGTCGTCACGTGTCATCTGACGGAACAAGTTTCCTTTTGCATCGGCATACGATTCGAAGTCGCCGTGATAATCGAGATGGGCTTCTGATAGATTCAGCAACGCTGCCGAACGCGGATGGAAGGACTCGACCCCCATCAACTGAAAGCTCGACAATTCAATAACAATCAATTCGCCCGCCTTCGCGTTTGTCGCGACTTCGATAGCCGGGAATCCGATGTTTCCCGCGAGATGAACCGGGCGCTCTCCGCCTTTGAGTAACTCATAGACGAGTGTCGTTGTCGTCGTCTTTCCGTTCGAGCCTGTGATTGCGACGAATTCTGCCTCGGTTGCCATGTAGGCGAGCTCGACTTCCGTGTAGATTGGAATCTCACGGGATATCGCTTCTTGAAGCAACGGAATGTGATACGGGATCCCTGGATTTTTCACAATCAACTCTGTCTCATTCAACAAAGCGAGAGGGTGGTCATTAAACACCGATTGAATCCCAAGTGCCTGAATTTTTTCCTGCTCGTCTTCGGGAGGGATATTCCCCGTATTAATCGTCACATCAGCTCCCGCATGATGCAGATACGTCGCCGCTGCGATTCCGCTCTTAGCGGCGCCGAGGACGAGAACTTTTTTACCGTGCCATTGCTTTTCCATCTGTCTCACCCTTTTACATGAGTAGTAATGATAAACCTGCTGTAATTAAACTGATTCCACCGAACGTAAGGACGATTCGCCATTCCGACCAACCGACCATTTCGAAGTGGTGATGAATCGGGCTCATTTTAAAGATGCGCTTCCCTGTCGTTTTGAATGAAAGAACTTGCAAGATCACGCTCAACGTCTCGATGACAAAGATGATCCCGACGAATACGAGGAGCAACTCAAGTTTCAACATGAGCGCCAGTCCTGCAACTGCTCCACCTAATGCGAGCGAGCCCGTATCGCCCATGAAAATCTTCGCCGGATACTTATTGAAAACGAGGAACCCGATCAATGCGCCGACGACGGCGAATGCGAACCAGGCAATCCCAAGCTCATCTTGTGCGAGCGCATAAATTCCAAAGAATGTGAACGTCGGAATCGCCGAGAATGAGACGAGACCGTCAAGGCCGTCCGTCAAGTTGACGGCATTTGAGAAGCCGACGAGCCAGAAGATGACGATGGCGATATAGAACCAACCCGTCTCAAATGAAATCGATGTGAATGGAATCGAAATCGACGTATCAAGCTCTCCACCAAGTGATAGGAACCAGGCGAACAGAACAGATACGACAATTTGACCAATCAACTTCTGAAGTGACGTCAACCCGAGGTTTCGTTTATTGACGACTTTAATATAGTCATCCAAAAAGCCGATTACCCCGAACGCCATCGTCACGAATAGAAGTGTCCCGAATCCGGCGACCGCTTCCCCGAAGATGACAGACACGATGAAGCCGACTAAGATGGCGAGCAAGATGACGATTCCGCCCATCGTCGGCGTTCCCGATTTCTTCTGGTGCCAGCCTGGACCTTCATCACGAATCTCTTGTCCAAATTTCAACTGACGCAATGCCGGAATAGCTCGCGGCATGACGATTAATACACTTAATAATGCACTGATTAAGACAATTAAACTAATTAACATGTTGCTACCTCACTACTCTATTTATTGAACGAGACGCTCAAGCGCCAGTCCTCGAGATGCCTTTAACAATACCACAGTATCCGGACGTTGATAACGATGAAGGAGCGCCTTCGCTTCCTCCACGTTCGGAACAGATGTGACGTTCACACGCGTGTCTTGAATCCCATCCGCAATCCATTTCGCCTTTTCACCGACGAGAATACAATCCGTCACAGGAGCTGTTACGACGTCACCCACTTGTGTGTGCTGGGCTTGTTCATCCGCTCCGAGCTCATACATATCGCCAAGGACGAGCACGCGCTTCGAGAAGCCTTCGAGCGACTTGACTGTTTCGATTGCCGCAATCATCGATGTCGGGCTCGCATTATATGCATCGTTGATGAGATGCGCTTCACCGAACATCTGCTTCTCCATTCGCATCGTCGTCAGTTTGATGCGGTCAAGACCACGTTGAATCATCGTATGATTGAGTCCGAACTCGAGACCGCACGCGATGGCATAAGCCGCGTTTCGGATTTGATGGGCACCGAGCACCTTCAGCTCGTACAAGTCACCATTGTATTTAAAGATGGATGCGTCAAACGTCGTCTCGATCACTTCGATTTTCCCGTCCGCCGTCTCATCGTATCCGACGCGATACCCTTGACCGGCAAGAAGTGGTTCGTCCGCATCGACGATCAATCGTCCGTCCGGTTTCAGACCAGCCTTGATTTCAAGCTTCGCTTTCGCGATCCCTGTGCGTCCGCCGACTTGTTCACCGTGTGACTCCCCAATGTTCGTGACAAATGCCACGTCCGGTTTGGCAAGTTTCGACAATTGCTCGATTTGACCGAAGCCGTTCATGCCCATCTCCAACACGGCCACTTCCGTGTCGCGCGGCATGCGAAGGACGGTGAGCGGTAAACCAACGTCCGAGTTGAAGTTTCCAGCTGTCTTGTGCGTCTTGAATTTTTCTTCAAGTACGACGGCAATCATGTCTTTCGTAGACGTTTTTCCGTTTGATCCGGTAATCGCGACCACGAGTGGATTGATTTCCTCTAAGTAGCGTGCCGCTGCCGTTTGCAAGGCGTCGATCGTCGATTTGACGGGGATGACGAACACATTGTCCGGTTGAGGGCGACCTTCTTCCCAAAACGTGACGATGGCCCCTTTCTCAATCGCTGCTTCGATGTAGTCATGACCGTCAACACGTGCACCGACGATCGGGACAAATAGTCCTGCCCCATTCTCATCTCTCGAATCTGTGGCGACGCGTTCGACGAGACGATCGTCTTCCACGTCAATCCCAAACCAAGACGCTAATTTTTGAACTGTCAATTGTTCCATTCAAACTTCCTCCTCATACATAGGAAAAGAGAGCCGCAGCCCTCTTCATCTCGTGCGTTAATTCGATGGTGTCTCCAATTTCACTTTCAAGGAGGCGCCCGTTTTGACAGGTTTCCCTTTGCCAATCGATTGCGATGTGACAAATCCGGTACCATCGATTTCTAAATTTAATTGATAGAGCGTCGCTAGACGTTTCACATCACGTAACGACCACCCTTTTAATGTTGGCATCGTAAACGAATTACTCGTTTTTAGCAACAGTCGTTCACCGACGACATAAGATTGTCCCTTTACAGGACTTTGAGCCGTCACTTCATCCCCGTCACCTAAGACGATCGGATTGAACGAACTGTCAGTCGCCTCTTTTACGACATCTTCACGATTTTTACCAATATACGATGTCACCGTCTTTGTCGAGGCCTCAACCGCTTTTTCTTGCTTTTCAGGCTCGACACTCCGGTAACGTAACGCGACATCCATCACATCTTTGAAGAGTGGTGCCATGATGCGTGGACCCGTTGTTGACGAGTCACTGTTCGGACGATCGACCGCGATATACATGACGAGTTCCGGATCGTCTTCCGGTGCCATCCCGACGAATGAGTGAATGTACTGTCCGCTCAAATACTTTCCGTTCTCAGCGATTTGGGCAGTACCCGTCTTCCCGACCACTTGATAGTTATCTAACGCATACAATTGGCCTGTTCCCACATCGCTATTGACGACACCGTCAAGTGCTTCACGCGTCTTTTTCGCAGTCTCTGCAGTGATAGGTTGACCGACCTCTTTCGGATTCGTCGTCCGAATCGTTTCGCCCGTCTCGCTGTTGACAATCTTCTTAATGACGTGCGGTTGTTTCATGGTGCCGTCCGTTGCAATCGCAGATGTCGCCTGCAAGATTTGCATCGGTGTCACCGCGGTCGATTGTCCCCAAGCTGTGATCAAGACGTTCATCGGACTCTCAAAGTCGAATTGACTGTTTACCTCACCAGGTAAATCAATTCCGGTCCGTTGATCGAACTTGAACGCTTTGAAGTAATCTTCATAGCGACTGAGACCGAGTCGTTCGTTCGCTAAGATCGAGAACGCGACGTTCGACGAGTGCCAGACGCCTTCTACCATAGGAATGGTACCCCATCCGGTAATGTTGTAATCATTGAATACCGTCTTACCGTATTTGTATGATCCTGACTTGTACAACTCGTTCGGGTTATATACGCCCTCGTTGATTGCAGCCGCCAACGTGAAAATTTTCATCGTTGACCCTGGCTCAAAGCGAGACGAGACCGAGAAGTTACTGTATGAGGAAATCTCACGCGTATTCGGGTCGAAAGATGGACGGTCCGATAAGGCGATGATTTCCCCTGTTTTCGGATCCATGATGATGGCCGTCGCATTTTTCGGTTCATACTCCTCATATAACTCATTCATCTTCGTCTCGAGCAGCTGTTGAATCCGATGATCAATCGTCAGTTGCACATCAGCCCCGTCTTCTGGCTCGATTTTTAATTGTTCATCGCTCGAGACGAGCTCACGCCCCGCCAAATCTTTCTCAAATCGGTACAAGCCGTACGACTCACTTAAAATGTCGTTGAGCGATTTTTCGATTCCAAGTTCACCCACGAGCTCGATCCGACCGTTTTGGTCAATCTTTTGCGCATAGCCGATGACAGAAGATGCGAATACTTTATTCGGGTAGTAACGTTTCGGTTCTTCGACGAACGTGATACCCGGAAGTTCGAACGCTTCGATTTCTTCTTTTTGTTCAACGGTCAAATCACGCCCCGGAACCCCGAACTCGATTTGGCCGCGGTCGACATTTTGCTCAAGTCGCTTTAAGATGTCGGCCTCTGTCATCGGAAGCACGGTCGCGAGTTGTTTCGCGGCTTCTTCAAACTCGTTTGGCATGAGCGTCTTCCCTTCGACCCGCTCGCCACCAAGTTTTAACACGGCGACAAGTCGATACGATGGAATGTTGATGGCAATCGGTTGACCAAAACGGTCGTACACTTCGCCTCGTTCGGCTTCTAACGTACTGACTGCCTTCCACCGCTGCTCTTCAGCGAACGCCAACATATTCTCGCCTTTATATGTATGCGTGACAGACAAGTAAAGAAACCATCCGACAAAAAATAAAAAGAGCGGGGTGAAGCAGACAATCGCTACCCACGCCACTCTTTTTTTACTCTGTTGTAGAGAATTCATCAATCAATCACCTTGACGTTCTTCTCATTGAATTTCATTCCGAGCTTCTCGGCAATCGCGTAAATTCGTTCTGGCGAGCTTAGTTGGGCGATTTCATACTTTAGTTCTTCGTTTTCTTTTGCAACCCCATTTACCTGCTGGTTGACGGCTGCCGTATCACGCATAATGTTATACGCTTCGTTGTGTTTTGACACCGTGATGCCACCGAACATGACCACTGAACCAATCATCACTGGATACAGGATCGATTCAAACAAGGTCAACGTGCGTCGTTTTGGAGCAGGTATTGGTCGTTCTTGCGGAATCGGATTTCGATTCGGTGTAACTTGAGGCTGCAACGCCTTACGGGCAGCTTCTGGCATCAGGTATCCCTCCTACAAAGTGATTATTTTTGTTTTTCGGCTACTCTCAGTTTTGCCGAGCGTGAACGACGGTTATCTTCGAGTTCTCCTTCACTCGCCACGATTGGTTTGCGTGTGATCAATTTGAGTTCAGGTTCGAACTCTTTCGGAATGACCGGCAATCCTGGTGGTAACGGCGGGTGTTGGCTCCGTTCTTTAAACACTTGTTTACAAATTCGATCTTCTAATGAATGGAACGTAATGACACAGATGCGTCCGTTCACTGCGAGTAAATCAATCGCATCTTGAACGGCACGGTCGAATACGTTCAACTCGTCATTGACGGCGATTCGAATCGCTTGGAACGTTCGTTTCGCTGGATGACCGCCTTTGCGTCTTGCTGGTGCAGGAATCGCTTCTTTAATTAAGTCGACAAGCTCAAACGTCGTCTCAATCGGTTTATCGGCACGGGCTTGCTCAATCTTTCGTGCGATTTGTTTTGAAAACTTTTCCTCCCCGTATGTAAAGAAAATACGAGCAAGTTCTCCAAACGACCATTCATTCACAACATGATAAGCTGAAAACTCTCGCGAGCGATCCATTCTCATATCGAGCGGCGCGTCGTAGTTGTAACTGAATCCACGTTCTGCCTCATCAAGCTGTGGCGATGAAACGCCTAGGTCGAATAGTACGCCGTCCACTTTCGTCACGCCATGTTCGGCGAGTTCTTCTTTCAAGTGAACGAAGTTGCTCTTTATAAACGTCACACGGCCTTCATAAGGAGCCAATCGCTCTTTCGCGTGCGCGAGTGCGACGTCATCTTGGTCGAACGCATATAGTTGTCCCGTCGTTAAACGCTTTGCGATTTCTTCACTATGACCCGCTCCACCTAACGTACAGTCCACATATACCCCATCTGGTTTGATGTTCAATCCCTCAATGGACTCCATTTTTAAAACCGTTTCATGCTCAAACATTCAAAAAACCCTCTCAACCTACATATTTCAACTGTTTTATTACACTTACTTTATCATAAAAATGTCAAGGTCCGTACAGGTTTTTAGCGAAAAGAGGAAACAAAAAGGTAACAACAAAAAAAAGCTCCTGACAAATGTCAAGAGCTGTTCCAAAAAAGGTTATACCTTGAACAAACATCGCTCCGCTTCCGATTGCTCATAAGCGTGCTTCATCCGCTCAAAAACGTCGAGACCATGACGATTCAACATCGGAACCATCGATAAAATACGCTCCTGAGGTGCATTCATCGGGAAGAGTCGAGTCGAAAGCTGAATACGTCGCGCGTTCAGTCGATATTGATCACGCTTCGCCTCGGCACGCATCTCATCTGCCAACCGTTCGAGGACGTGCCTCGACTTCGACTCGAATCGTCTTCCGTGGCTACGGGCTTCCCGGCTGACCGCTTCCGTGAGTGTCCGATACGCATACAGCTTCGCTTCGAACGCCTCATCATCAAACGGATGATCTGGTAGTGGGCGCTTCATATATTCCTCAAGTGTGACGCCTTCTTGTCGTAATTTCTTTTCATCGTTACTCGAGACGATCAAACCACCGAGGCGTGGTAACAGTAACGGCATTTTCCATCCAAGCTCGTGGAATAATGGGCGGAGTTGCAGCCAATAGGCGATTTCTCCAGGACCGGCGACGTAACCGAGCGTCGGAAACAAATAGTCTTGCATAAGCGGTCGAGAGACGACGTTGTTTGAAAAGCGTTCCGGATGTGCCTCGATCTCATTGAGCAATTCGGTCTCCGTGAATCGATGCCCACGTTTTGTCGTGTACACCATGTCGGTTTTTGTGAGCAGTTCACGCGTTCCGTCATGATAAAAGAGATGTGCCGCCTCTTTATTTAACTCGACAGATGGCATGCCGTCTTCGAAGGCATGTTCAAGCGCTTGTTGCAATGCGTCATGCTGTTCAATCAGTCGACGGAACATCGGACGTTCAAGTGCGCGTACGTCTTTTGCGTGCGGGTCAAACAATAAAAAGTCGTTCCCTACGAAACGGCGCATCATTCCACCAAAGAACTGCGCGAACGAATGACTTCCTTGAATGAGTTCAATCAACTCCTGATATAGACGTAATGTATGGGGCGTCTCTGTCTCATTCAACAACATCCGCTGCGCCATTTGTACCAACTCAAGTTTGACTCGATCGAACTCAAGCTCCCCTACAGATGCTTTCCCTGCCAGCGGAAGCGTGGATAATGCATCTTTTTTTAACGTTCTCGAAAACGTCTGGGTCGTGAAGACATGATTGATTTCCGCGAAGTCATGATCTTCCGTTGCCATCCAAAAAATCGGGAGTACCGGTTTGCCGATCTTCGCTTCCGCCTCTTTCGCTCGTTTGATGACCGCTAGCAATTTATATACAGCGAATAAAGGACCTCCATACACGCCGACTTGTTGCCCGGTCACCATGACATATGCTTCACGCTGTTCGAGCAAATCAAGATTCGCTGATAGACGTTCCGATAGTTCCCCGAACTGCCGTTGCTGCTGTTTTAAAATGTGGACGAGTTCATGGAGATGGTCGTATGAGCGTCCTGCAATCTCCGTTGCGCGCTTCTCGACTTCATCCATGCCTCGATAATCGAGCCAGCGCCCGTACCCTTCTTCAATTTGTATCATCGGGGATGTGGGTGCATATAGGGCATCAAATGCTTCTACCTTCACGTATAACAACTTCCTTTCAATCAATCAACGAATCATTTCTTGGGCCACGCCGATCGCAAACAAAATCGCATGCGTCGGGACTAGGAGTAAAAAGAGCAAGCGCCAGCCGTGGACGAACATCTTCGTGAACAACACTTCCTCATAACGAATCCGCTGCCAGATCGCATTGATCGGAAAGATGGCGCAACATACCGCAAGCAATAGAAGAAACACTTCCGTCCCGAAGATGGCCTCAAGTAAAACGCCGCATGCATAGAACCAGAGTACGACCCCGGCATCGCAGGCGAGTTTGAATGAGTTGATTGATTTCGGCATAATTTTTCTAAGTATCATATACACCATAAACCATAAGATGAGTGGAAATGAAACGATATACACTAGCACGATGCGCTCGCTCCTATAATCAGTTTATGTAGCAGGGGGATAACTGTAAGTGAAATCTTCATTTGTTCGGCTTTCTCAATCACTGGTTTTAGAATCGCATCCACTTCTGTCGGTCGTCCCTCTTCAAGATCACGCAACATAGAAGATCGATTCTCGGCAGTGCGTTCGATGATCGACTCGATATAAGCATACGAGACACGCTTTGAAAATAGCGGCGTTAGTTCCTCGTAGATGGAATGCGCAATCTCACGATACGGTGCGTTTACGAGCGCACCATTCGTAACACGGCATAGTGCTGTGATGGGATTGATGATCGCATTCGCAAATAGCTTTTCGATCACGACTTGTTCGATGTCTTCTTCCCAGATGACCTGAAGTGGACTATCTTGAAGTGTGATTGGAAGGAGACCTGTCATGCTCCCGATTCGAATACGCCCGAGTCCACGATGCTCGATGGTGTTTCCTTGTTTCGTCACCCCGTGTTCGACGACACCTAAATGAAAACCATGTTGTTTCGCATAATCCAGATGGGCAATCCCGTTCGAGCAAATGAAGACCGGAACTGCTCCAGAGAGTCGTGCCGTCGCCTGTTCGACTTGATGGGCTTTCGTCGTGACAAAAAAGAGATCTTGGTCAGTTTCTTCTAATGTGGCACTAGATTGTAGCGATACATATGCTGACCCACTTGTCAAACCTGTCCGTGTGATTAAAATCTTTTCAGGTGATCCGCTTCGTCCGTATACCGTCACCTCATAATCATCAGCGAGCAAGGATGCCATCAATAGTCCGACCGCCCCGTTCCCGATGATGCCAATCCGTTTGATGGAGTTCATACATGCTTTCCTCCTGAATAGAACTATTTTCGCACAAAAAGTTTACCACATCTTCTTGCCATGACCCAAAAATGACAAACAAAAAAAGAAGTGACCTGATATCAGATCACTTCTTCTCGCATTATTTGCTTGTTACTTCTTTACCGTTGTAATGTCCGCAAGATTTGCAAACACGGTGTGAAAGTTTCATTTCGCCACAGTTCGGGCACTCGTTCATACCAGGTACGTTGAGTTTGAAGTGAGTACGACGAAGACGTTTGCGAGTTTTCGACGTTCTACGGAATGGTACTGCCATCGTTGTCCACCTCCTTGAAAAGTTAACCTTCCTCGTTCTCTTTTTTCGAGAACAGGTCGGCCAGTCCCGCGAATCGCGGGTCAATTTTTGGTTGGGCATCCGGCTGTTCGTCAGTGAGCGTCCAGCCTTCCCCTTCAACCTGAGTTTTGTCTGTTTCGTTCCCATAAACTTGCATCGGGACGTCTAACATGATGAGCTCTTTTACAATCGGTACAAGACTGATTGTATTTCCTTCTGGCAAATTCACGTCATCGAATTGCTCCGTATAACGCCCATTCTCCAAAAAGAAAGGCTCGAGCGATTCAATATCAAATTCATAAGTGACGTCTTCTAACGTTCGCGCATCTGGCAACGTCAGATCACCTTGAATCTTCAGATTGAATGTAACTTGATTAGATGTGAACGATGCATCCCCGTGCACATGCACCGGGCGAATCGAACGGATATCCGGATGGAGCTGAGTCAGCTCTGGTAGTTCTACCATCTCATCGATCGTAAAACCGTCACCCTGGTTTCGGAGCTTAAGTAGCTGTGCAATAGACCATTTCATCCGAATCACCTCAATTGCAACAATATGAATTATAGATAGGCCAACTTGTTTTGTCAATGTTTTTTCTTTACACTAAAATCAGTTGACGACGGCGCTTTGCCAAAGCGTACTTACTCATCTTACACCAATCCATACGACAATGCAAAGGAGTAAATCATGCAAAAGACGGCCATTATCGCAGAGTACAATCCGTTTCACAACGGACACTATTATCAAGCGCAAACCGCACGTCAAGAAACCGGGGCTGATGCCATAATTGCCATCATGAGTGCCCAGTTCACTCAACGAGGAGAACCAGCCTCATTCGATAAGTGGAAACGGGCAAGAGCGGCCGTCGAGAGCGGGGCAATCGACCTCGTCGTCGAACTACCGACCAAGTATGGGGTACAACGGGCGGACCGCTTCGCCATGTCTGCCGTCTCAATCGCCGAACAACTCCGATGCCAAACGCTATCGTTCGGAAGCGAAAGCGGAGATGTCGACGCCATTCTTCATGCAGCGCAGTCAAATGTCGAAGAGACACCTCTATATAAAGAGGCACTCCACCAAGCACTACAAGAGGGTCATTCGTCGGCGCAAGCTTCAAGTCGGGCTTTCCGTACCGTCTATCCGTCGTTTGATTTGACACGCCCTAACAATATTTTGGCGTATCATTACGCCAAAGCAGCAAAGACGATTCAGTTACATACGGTGAAGCGTCTCGGGGCAGATTATCACGACACCTCACTCACAGACGTCATGTCGGCCACCGGCATCCGGGCCCATTACCTAGAAACGGGTGAAGTTCGTGCCGTTCCTGCATCGACAGAAGCGATGTTCCAGTCGCAATCGATGACGCATTGGGAACTGTTTTGGCCCGTCTTACAATACAAACTCCGCACGTTGCCGCTCCATACGTTGAGCGAGCTCGTCGGCATCGACACGTCCCTCGCACCTCGCCTGAAACGAGCCGGATTCGAAACATCGTTTGAACATGCCCTCACATCCGTTTCGACACGTCGCTATACACGCACATCGATTCAACGAGCGTTCGTGTCCATTCTTCTGCACTGGTTAAAAGAAGAAGCACCGACTCGCTTTGATGATGTTCCCTACGTGAGACCGCTCGCGTTTAATGACATCGGTCGTGTGGCATTACGGGATGTGAAACAAGAATTGCCGCTCATCGGTAAATACGATGAACGGCTCGATTTTGAAGCGCGTGTCACTGAGGCGTATCGACTGCCGCTTCATAACGACACATTGATTGAATACCGCCAGCGACCTCAGTTCATCTCTTCTAAATAACGGATTGCATCTTCGACCTTCTTGACAGGGACGACTTCTATGTCACTGTCGAGACGGTCGCGCGATTCAAGCGCTTCCTCATAATTTGAACCGGCCGGGACGAAAAAGACTTCGGCCCCTTCCTCGTCCGCTGCGACAATCTTTTGCCACGCGCCTCCGATTGGTCCGACATTTCCTTCCTCATCGACGGTTCCTGTGCCGGCAATCCGCTTTCCATTCGCCAAATCGCCCGGTGTCAACTGGTCATAAATTTCTAACGTGAACATCAATCCTGCGGACGGTCCCCCGACATTCGTCAAAGCGACATCGACTTTAGGGTCTGCTGTGATCTCCTGGACAGGAAGTGGCTCATAAATACCAATCCCGACGCGGTCACCACTTTGGTCAATCGGTTGAATGAGCGTCTGCGCGATACGCTCCTCCCCGTCTCGCTCGATCGTCAGCTCGACTTCATCACCGGCATCCGATTCCATCACCCGATTTAAAAAGTCCATACGTGTCGCAAATGACATGCCGTTGATTGCCGTAATGACATCACCCGGCTTTAAGACGTTGGCAGCGAGAGAGCCCGGAATCGGCGCAGAGACGTAAATTCCTTCAAAATCGACCGTCACTTCTTCGTCAGCGAGCTCATAAGCATATTGGATTGCCGCTTGTTGAGAGGAGTCCATCAAAAGTTGTTGACGTCTGTCGTAGTCCGCCTCGCTCTCTCCATCGTATAAATAACGACTAGATAAATTGGCTTCTGTGAACGGTGTGACCCAACTCTCCACTAACCAAAACGGTGTCGCTCTCCGTTGTGAAATGGTCACCATCATCAGTTCCCCTTCATCCTTTTCGCCACCTTCGACGGTCAGGAACTCTTCAATCGACGTTGCGGCACCTGGTGAAGAAATGTAATAAGGGAGCGGAACGAAGAGAAATAGAAGAACAGTGACGAGCAGACCAAGCCCGATTTTTAGTGATTTCATTGTCCCGAACTCACTTGATACTTTTTACGTAACGCGACTTCGACTTGCTCTGGGACGAGTTCATTAACTGATGCACCATATTTCGCTACTTCTTTCACGATAGATGAGCTAAGGAATGAGTACTGACTGTTCGTCATCATAAACAATGTTTCCACGTTCTCATTCAATTTCTTATTGATTGATGCGATTTGAAGTTCGTATTCAAAATCAGATACGGCCCGCAGTCCACGTACAATCGTTGCCGCTTCTCGCTCGGCGGCATATTCGACGAGAAGTCCACCGAACGCGTCAGCCGACACGTTCGGAAGATGTGTTGTCACCTCTCGGATGAGTCCTAATCGTTCTTCCACATCAAATAGTGGGGCCTTGCTGGAATTTTCAAGGACGGCGACAATGACTTCGTCAAAGATGGCCGCCGCTCGTTCGATAATGTCTAAATGTCCATTTGTGATCGGGTCAAAGCTCCCCGGGCAAATCGCAATCCGCTTCATTTGTTTCACTCCTCAATCGATGCATACTCATAAAAGCTGATGGTGATCACCTCTGAGTATCGCTGTTCTTTAATTCGTTCAAGTCGTCCGATACGTTCCGGCAATGTCACGTCGCTCCCGTGTTCACAGACGATGACGCCAACATCGATCAACATGTCAGCTTCATCAATCAGTCGTAAGAAAGCCTCGTGCTCTTCCGCATGATACGGGGGATCCATAAAGATCAGCTTAAACTGTTCCTTCTGTGCGCGAAGCTGTTCGAGCACCGCCTTGGCGTCTTGACGATACACGTTCGCCTTCTTTTCGTAGTGGGTCGCCCGCAAGTTTTCTTGAATCGTTTGCACGGCTTTCGGTTGACGGTCGACAAACACCGCTTCGTCACACCCTCTCGACAACGCCTCGATGCCAAGTCCACCACTGCCCGCATAGAGGTCTAACGCTTTCCCACCAGAAAAATAGGGTCCAATGATGTTGAATAACGATTCCTTTACTTTATCTGTTGTCGGCCGCGTAGCCGTTCCTGGGACCGCCTTTAAACGGGTCCCTTTTCGTTCTCCAGATATGACACGCATGTCTTTCCCTCCAGCAGAAAAGATGAAGGTGATGCCACCTTCATCTTTTTGTTTATTTCGATTTTGTCTCGTACGTTTCGGAAATGAATGGACGCTCGCTCCGAACGACCGCTTCCACGAACGGCAATGCCTTTACTTGTTCGAGTACAGCTTCATGACCTTCGAGGTCTGTATAAAGAAACGCATACTTCTCTCGTTTTGAGACAAAGTACAGATTCGCATAACGTCTTAACGCTTTCACTTGTTTCAAGGAATTCACGTATACGACGAAACCGATCCGTTCATTCAACTTAGACGGCGCATCCACAACTTCCGCCTCCTCCGCAACTGCCACCACCGGAACATCCACCTTCGTCAAAGAATGGATTACCAGTCGGGACCTTGATTTTAGGAGAGACTGAATGTGCTAATAGTTCACTCACTTCCCCTAACAACTTATCCAAGCTTCGTTCTGCTTTTTTGAACGCAGCAATTTCCGGCTGAACGTCAAGACGACGTTTGATGAGATGCATCTCTTTTTTGATGCGATCGTGGTCCGGATGGTGCTTCCCGAACCGCTGGACGTACTCATAGTCCTCTTTCATCTTTAGGAACTCGCGCTCGATTTCCTTCGCTTCTTGTGATGCGAGACGTGCCGCTTTCGTTTGAATATATGTTTGAAACGATTCGCTTGCTTCAATCAAATCGGTCAATTCTTCAGTTTGATCGAGCAGGGCAATCGTCTGTTCAGTGATTATCATACCCCTCACCCTTTCTGCCATGATTTTACCACAATTGTTTCCCTATGTAAGCAATCCACACTATAATTGAAGTTGACCGCAAGGCGTTCAATGTAGAAAGGAAGTGAATAGACGTACCCAGTGCGTCTGTATATGAAAAAAGTTTCTTTTAATATGATTCGATCAGCCGGAATCAAGACGGATTATGCGAAGCCTGAATATTATTATGATCAACTCGATAAAGTACGCGAAGCTGACCTCGTTTTGTTCCCCGAGTACTGGATGGTCAACTCCATCATTTACGGAATGAACAAAGCCATTTTCCCATCTCCGGCGACATATCATCTCGGGCACGACAAAATCGAGATGACACGTGCCTTCAAAGCGACCTATCCTCATCGTATTCCGAAGACGCTCATCTATGGAAAAAACCCTTACACAATCGAACGCGTTTTGGAAGAGTTCCAATACCCGTTCGTCGCCAAAAAAGCCAAATCTTCAATGGGCCAAGGGGTTTGGCTGATCAAGAACGACCAAGACTGGTTAGAATATGTCGAGAACCATGATACGTTTTATGTCCAAGAGTTCATCCCGAATGATCGTGACTTACGAGTCATCATCATTGGTGAAGAAGTTGTCGGTGCCTATTGGCGCGTCAGCGAGGCATTTTTGAACAATGTCGCCCAAGGAGCTAACTTCTCTTACGAAGACATTCCCGAATACGTCGTCAAAGAAGTTCAAACGATTGCCAATACGTTACACATCAACCACGCGGCGTTTGACGTCATCGTGACAGAAGACGGATTTTATATTTTGGAGTTCAACGTCTTTTTCGGTTCGGAAGGACTACTCCCACTCGGGGTAAAACTTCCTCAAAAAATCGAGGAATATCTAACTACACTAAGCTAATCAATCGTTCATCTTTTTTTCACAATTTGAACACACGTTATTCCAAGAACGTTTTTGAATATGGTATGATGACATATGAGGTTTATTCGAAAAGGGGGATTATGATGAAATTTGAGCAGTTCCACATCGAGGGAAAAGAAATCCGTTTTGGTTTGCTCGAGACGATCATGGATCATCATCATTTCATCCGTGAAGGTGCTTGGGATTACGAGCGTGCCACGTATGATATGAAATATGAGAAACAATCGACTGGCGAAACATTCTATCTTCGCTTACCTGTATACGCAATCGAAGGTCAAATCGAGGATCGTCACGCTGTAGTCAAAATGCTCACACCGATTTTAGGAAAACATTATTACCCACACGGCGTTGAATACGATGAAGTCTTCCCAGAAGAAATCGTCCGCGACTGCGAACGTCGCCTAAAGGCACTTGCAGAAACACTAGAAGTCAAACCCCTTGCATAAGCAAAGGGGTTTCTTTTTAGGCTATATCGGAGGTTCAGAGCCTTGAAGAATTCAATCTATCTTGAAAAAGAGAGTAAGCGCTTATGCATCGGAGCATCACGCATCCAGTTAAAAATGATTCATCTTCCTGATTCAATTCATGAATTGGAACAAATGATTTTTTCTGAATCAATCCAGACTCTTTATATCTCAACTTATCAAATGAAAGATAGAGATCTATTAGAGCCTCAAGCAATGAGTGATATCCGAACTCAATGGAACGAGTCATTCAGGACACACATCGTACTTTCCAATGAAGCAGATTTAGATGACTTTGAAAATGGATATTGCTTCTTCGCAGAACTTTTTCATGATCCACAAAAAAATAGGATATTAATCCTTTATCAAGCTCACTAAAAAATACGATGATAAAACAAAGCCCACAGAAGACGATTCGTCTCTGTGGGCTTATATTAGTTGGTCGCAATGATGGTCAACGTCACATCGACCTGACCGAGCAATAAATCAAATTGGTCTCGAACGTAGCGATACAATCGCTCCGCCTCGACGAGTGGTAAAGATGCAATGATTCGATAATCATAATGGTCTTTCGATTGAGATACGACTTTCACTTCTTTTAAGCCGAACTCAATGGCGCTACATGCGATCAAATCTTCAATCGCCCGTTCTGCAATCGTCACGTCTCCGTATGAATAGTCATTCCCAATCACAGCCATCGTATCGTTCATGGTGATCACTCCTTTTCATTCGCGAGTACTTTAACGTCCTCCATGATAGATTCGATATCAACGGGTTCATCCCCTGCTGTCGCCATCTGAGCGACGGCACGAACATCATGATGACGGTCGATGACGTACATCGTCGTCGCATGCGTCACAAGCCCGCTGTTCGCCTTCGAATAATAAAATTGCAGCTGTCGTGTGATTCGATCGATGTCGACCTGATCTCCCGTCAACATCTTCCATCCGTTTGGCTCCGCCTGGAACGCTTCCCCATAGTTTTTGAGTACGGGGACCGTGTCCACTTTCGGGTCGACCGTGATGGCGACGAGCTCTACGTCTGAACCATATAGATTCTCTGCCTTCAATTCTTTCTCAAGCTTCATAAAATCACGTAGCGTGAGCGGACAAATATCAGGGCAGTTCGTATAAAAGAATGTGACAATTTTTACTTTTCCATTATCGGAATTGTATGTTTCTTCATTCAATGCGTTCGTCAATGTGAACGGGGTTGGCTCTTGGATGACCGGCAAGTCGTCTTGGTTGAAGAATACAAAATACACGGCTACTCCGATGACAACGAGCGTCAGGACGGTCAAACCGACCGTCATATAGCTATTCCGTTTCATACAACTCTCCCTCTCTATGGATCATCCTCCGATTATCGCGCGGAATACGTTCGTCGTTTCACCCGGGTCATATGCCACATAGAGAAGAATATAAACCGTCACACCTGTGATCGCTGTGAAGAACCAAATCACTGATGCTTTCGGTCCGATTTTACGGTGTTTCTCAATCTTGTTTTTATAACCGAGATACAAGGTGATCAAACCGAGGACGCCACCTGTAGTCGCGAGTAGGATATGGAAGATCATAAAGCCGAGATAGAACGGTTTGACAGAATCCGGTCCCCCAAATGCCGTGTTCCCGACAAAGATGGTACGTGAGACGTAAAGGATGAAGAACGTCGTCGCTGCAATCGCGGCCGCCGTCATCACTTTCTTATGTTTTTCGATGTTGCTACGGTCTTTTGCGATGATCACCCATCCGATGGCGACAAGAATCGCACTGATGACAATGAATGACACACTAATTAAGGCAAGATAGTTCATCAATGTTTCCCCTTTTGTTCTGTTTAATTTTTCTCGTTTGTTTCTTGCGGAGTGAATGACATGCCTTCATCCAGCGCAAGAGATTTCGTGCGACGGACCCAACCGAAGAACGTCCAGCCGAAGAAGAAGCCGTAGACGATTTCTTGACCGAGTTTCATCAAGACGCCACCGAATCGCTGATCTTCGAGCGCACTGTTCGTCGCTCCCATGAGCGCCTCTAAGTTAATCCCCGACACGTCACCATTCGGTAGACAGTATCCAAGTACCCTAGCGAACGTCTCCGGGTCCGTATACGCGTTATATAGCGTCGTTTGACTGAAGATGATGAGCGCACAGGCTGGTGTTAACAACACTCCGTTGGCGATGATATACACCATTCGTTTTAAGTCGGACATGCCTTCTTCTTCGTCCGTCACGAGCGGAACGATGACCGGGTACCACATCGTCAAACTAAAGACGACTAATGCACCATGGAAGATGCGGTGTACGCCATAGTTCGTCAAGACATAGTCAAATACGACCGGCATGTGATAAATCGAGAACAATGCGTTGAATAAAATGAGCGCGATGAGTGGCTTTGTTAAAAACTTAAACGTTGGCCCAATGAATTTGAAGCTAAGTACTTTTTCAAACACCCAGTACGGTAGACCATAAACGACGAGTGCCGGTGCCAAAATATAGACGAGCACCATTTGGAACATATGCACCGATAAAATGATATGTGCCAACACATCGATTGGACTTCCGAAACCGATATAATACAAGACAATCGCAAACAACATACTAAACTTTTGTAATAACGTGGTCGAGGCATATCCTCGCTTCGCCATTCTCTCTGTCACGACGGCGTATAACACATAAATCCCGACCATGAGCAATCCGAACAGCGGACTCCATAACGTGAGCCAATCAAATTGATTGAGCAGCTCCGACGTATTCCAGAGCATCCGTTCACCCCTTTTCTTTCTCTCCCTAACCTTTGAAACCGTTCACTTCAAGATTACTATTCATTCATTTTTGAAGTAAAGGAAAAAGGACCGAATCATCCGTGTTTCCACAGATGTTCAATCCTTTGTCACAATTACCAAATGAGTAAGCGTAGTGCCGCGACCGTGATGATGGCGACGAAGATGCCTAACCACATCATACCGACGATCCATGTGTTCCCACGGTTATTCATATGCATGAAAATATACAACTGTAGGAAGACTTGAATGACCGCCAAGATGATTAAGAAACCACCTGCTGCCCAGACTGGCATCAGTTCCGCATAGACGGCACCGAACGCCACGAACGTGAGTAAAATCATCATGGCGAAGCTGATCAACTGAAGTTGATACTCGCGCTTCGATTCTGCTTTTACTTCAAGCTCTAATTGTTTGTGCGATTCGTTCATTGCTCGTTTTTCCATATTAGTTCACCATCCCTAAGAGGTAGACGATTGAGAAGATGAAGACCCAAACAACATCGATGAAGTGCCAGTAAAGACTTGATACATAAAACTTCGGTGCGTTGTACACATCGATCGGACGGTTCCAGTTGCGAATCAAGAGTGTCGTGATCCAAAGGAGACCGAACGTAACGTGCGCGCCGTGGAAGCCGACCAACGTGTAGAAGGCTGAACCGAATGCGCTCGACGTGAACGTGTGACCGATGTGGTAGTAGTGAATGAACTCGTAAATCTCAGCACCAAGGAATCCTGCACCAAGAAGGAGCGTCACAATCAACCAAAGCTTCATACGCCCTGGATTGTTTGCTTTCATACTCATCATCGCAAGTACACTTGTCAGTGAACTTGTGAGGAGGAGCATCGTCATGATGAAGACGAGCTCCATTTCAAAAATGTTATACGAGCGTAACTCCTCTGGCGCACCAGAGTTCAAGAGACCAACGTACGTTCCAAAGAGCGAGGCGAAGAGGACTGTCTCTCCACCAAGGAAGAACCAGAAGGCCACATATTTATTTTTCCCTTCCAGCGTTGCTTTCTCTGGATTGGCCGGGATACCGGTCACTGGGTGTTTTTCAACTGCATGTGCCATTTATTGTTCTCCTTTCTCACGAATCGCTTTCAAGTCTGCTTCGACTTGTGACTTCGGAATGTAGTAGCCGTGATCGTCAATCCAAGAACGTAGGAACATCGAGACGAACGTCATCGCTAATCCAAATCCAATCAATGACCAACCGACGACTGCGTTATCCAAGTGGAAGATTGCTCCAAGTCCTGCGATAAAGAGGCCGAGTGACATGAAGAACGGAATGAGCGAGTTGTTCGGCATGTGGATGTCCGAAACTTCTTCAGCGACTGACACGCGTTTGTTTCCTGCCATTTTCTCGAGCCAGAACGTATCAAGTCCTTTAACGAGTGGCGTTTGTGCAAAGTTGTACTCCGGAGTCGGAACAGGAAGTGTCCACTCAAGCGTACGTCCGTCTCCCCAGTGATCTGGTTTGACGCGTTCTTTTGACAAGAATGCTTTCACGACAGCGATGAGCAAGATAATCGTTGATACACCCATGAAGAATGCTCCGGCTGTCGAAAGCATGTTAAGTGTATCCCAACCTTGACCACCGAGGTATGTGAAGACTCGACGTGGCATACCGAACAATCCGAGGAAATGTTGCGGGAAGAACGTCAAGTGGAACCCGATAAAGAACAACCAGAACTGCCAGTATCCAAGCTTTTCAGAAAGGGCTTTACCGAACATGAGTGGGAACCAGTAGTAAAGACCTGCGAAGAGACCATATACAACCCCACCTACGATAACGTAGTGGAAGTGAGCGACAACAAAGTAGCTGTCGTGGTACTGGTAGTCAGCTGGTGCAACTGAAAGCATAACCCCTGTCATCCCACCAACGAGGAATGAAGGAATGAACGCGACTGAGTAAAGCATCGCCACGTTGAATTTAATTTGACCGCCCCACAGAGTGAAGAGCCAGTTAAAGATTTTAACACCGGTCGGTACGGCGATCGCCATCGTCGCAACAGCGAAGATTGAGTTCGCAACTGGACCGAGACCGACTGTGAACATGTGGTGAACCCAAACCATGAATCCAAGGAAACCGATAAGCATTGTCGCGAAGACCATCGTCGTGTAACCGAAGAGGCGTTTACGCGCAAATGTTGGAATGATTTCCGAGAAAATACCGAATGCCGGTAAAATCAAAATGTATACTTCCGGGTGACCGAAGATCCAGAAAAGGTGTTCCCAGATGACAACGTTCCCACCAAGTGCTGGGTCGAAGTATGCGGCTCCAAAGAGTCGCTCGAACATCAACATGAACAATCCGACCGTAAGTGGCGGGAATGCGAAGACGATCAATGCCGATGCAACGAAAGTCGTCCATGTGAAGAGCGGCATGCGCATGAGCTTCATACCTGGCGCACGCATGTTCAAGATGGTGACGAGGAAGTTAATCCCGGCCATCAATGAACCGAAACCTGAAATCTGAAGACCGAGGGCGTAGAAGTCTACCCCTGTTGCTTCCGGTTGTGTCGAAAGTGGAGCGTAAGCTGTCCACCCTGCGTTCGGTGCTGCTCCGAAGAACCAGCTCAAGTTAAGCATGACTCCACCGAAGAAGAACAACCAAAAACCTAATGAGTTAATGAATGGGAACGCGACGTCGCGTGCCCCGATTTGAAGTGGTACGACGGCGTTCATGAAACCGAATAGCATCGGCATCGCCGCTAGGAAGATCATCGTCGTCCCGTGCATCGTAATTAATTGGTTAAACGTTTCACCGCTGACGAAATCGTTCATTGGTTTAACAAGTTGCCAACGAATCAGTAATGCTTCAATTCCACCGAGAAGGAGGAAGAAGATTCCTGAGAACAAATACAAAATACCGATTTTTTTGTGGTCAACCGTCGTAATCCAATCCATGATGCCATTGTATTTACGCGATTGCTGCATTGCAGTGGTCTGTGCCACGTGAAATCCCCCTTTTCCCGTTAGTCAATCTTCTGCTCATACAAGAAGTCAACGAGTGCGTCTAATTCTTCGTTGCTGATTTGACCTTCATTGAAACCTGGCATGAGAGCCCCTTGTTTCTTATCTTGCGGGTTACGAATCCACTCTTTCAAGTTGTCCTCGTTGTTTTCGAGGTAACCTGCGAGCCATTCGCGATCGCCGAAGTTCGTTAAACTTGGTGCAACTTTACCGCCGCCGTGACAGCTCAAGCAGCTTTGAACATACACTTCTTCACCTGTCGTCAAGTTCGTGTTGTCTGCGACGAGTTTCTCACCGTTCTCATCTTGCTTGGCTTTCATGTCAGCGAGCCATTGATCATATTCTTCTTGCTCGAGCGCGATGACTTTAAAGTCCATAAGGGCATGTGACGGACCGCAAAGCTCTGCACATTTCCCGTAGTAAGTACCTGGTTCATTTGCATGTAACCACATTTCGTTATCAAGTCCTGGGTTCGTATCTGTTTTACCAGATAAAGCTGGTACCCAGAATGAGTGAATGACATCTTTTGATGTCAAGTTGATGCCGACTCGTTTTCCAACTGGGATGACGAGTTCTTGACCTGTCACAACACCTGCTTCTGGATATTCAAATTCCCACCAGTACAAGTTTGCTGTAACGTTGATTTCTTCTTCTTTTTTCGCTTCTTTCGCTTTCGCGAGTTCGACAGTCGTTGTGATTGTCGGAACAGCGAGAATGATGAGAAGGATAATCGGAACGACTGTCCAAATCATCTCAAGTGTACTGCTACCTTCAACTTGCTTCGGAATCGATTCATCTTTCCGACGGAACTTCATGAGCACGTACACGTAAATGACCGATACGATGATGAGTACGAAGAGCATGATCGCCAAACTGATGAGAATGATGCGGAGCTGAAGCTCAGCGCCTTCTCCCATCGGCTTCAATGCAGACAATCCCTCTTGACCGCAACCTGACAACAGGACTGCGAACATCATCATCGGGACGATGCCAAACAGAAGCTTCTTAAATGATTTCACAACAATCCCCACTTTCTCCCAAAATGATGTGTAATGGTTTTCTATATAGTGAGTGCGATCACCAGAGTGCTGTCAAAATCAGCGCGATAATCCACACGACTAAATAAATTAATGAATAGAAGAACATTTTGTTTGCCCACTTAATTTCGTCCTCGGCATTGAATCCTTTCAATCCGAGATACAACCAGTAGCCCCCTAAACCGGCTGCGACTGTCAAGTAAACAAGACCATAGTGCATAAATAAGAGCGATGCCGGAATCAGCGTCGCAATCCACCAGATGATTTGCCGTTTTGTGATGGCAAATCCGTTCACGACCGGAAGCATCGGAATGCCTGCCGCTCGATACTCTTCTGTGCGTCGCATAGCGAGCGCTAGGAAGTGAGGTGGTTGCCATAAGAACATGACAAGAAACATGAGCCACGCATCGATATGAAGTGCTGGGTCGAGCGCTGCCCAACCGATGAGCGGTGGAACGGCTCCTGAAATACTACCGACGACCGTATTGAGCGTACTCGTACGCTTCAGCCACATCGTATAAATCACGACATAAAAAAATGCCCCGATTAAACCGAATACAGCGGCGACGTACGATACAAGGAGCAATAACAGAGTTCCTAACGCAAGTTGTGTCAATCCGAGGAGTAAAATCTTCTCCCCTGAAATCTTGCCGTTTACACTCGGTCGATTGTCCGTACGATCCATTAAGTAATCGATATCTCGGTCCACAAAGTTGTTTAGGTAACAACTCCCCGAAATCACGAGTGCGCTTCCTAACATCGTTAATAAGAGCTGTGGCCAAACTTCAAACAAATAAAGGACTGGCGTATCGCTCTGATACGTCGCTGCCACGAAGAAACCTGCAAACACCAACATCAAGTTGGCACGAACGATTCCCATTTTCGCTAAGGCGACGTAATCTCGGAATGACGTTGACTCTGTATATTCTACATCTACAGTCATTCCTGGGTTGACTTTTGTCATACTGACCCCCCCACATAATCACGAAATCCTCGCATTCTCTTCACAGAAAAAACACAATATGAACAAAATACACTTAACTCTCTACAAAGATACCATATTTTTTTATAAAATACGCCCTTTATGCTTGTAAAATAGCGAGTTTTTTGTGTCAATAGTGTGATATTTGTCACACCTTATGTGCCTTACTAATATTAGAATAACGTTTTTGATAACGATTGCAAGCTTTTCCATTTCGTTTTTTGAACGGAAAGCCGTATAATAAGTATGGCGAAAAAAATATAAATAAACAAGGTACATTTTTAACGGATTTTGATTAGAAGCAGGTGGTATTGCATGCATAAAAAACTCGCGTTTTTCTCAGGGTTTGTCACCCTCGGAATGATGCTTGTCCTCATCATGGGTGGAACCGTGACGAAGACAGACTCAGGGGATGGTTGTGGAACAGACTGGCCACTCTGTCACGGTAAGTTGATTCCGACCAATCCAAGTGTTGAGACGATGATCGAGTACAGTCACCGCGTCGTCTCGGGAATCGAAGGTCTCTTGATCATCGCACTCGCCATTTGGACGTTCATCGCGGTCAAACATCGTGTCGATGTAAAAATCTTTGCGTTTCTTGCATTTATCTTTATGCTCATCCAATCGATCATCGGAGCAGGGGCGGTTATTTGGCAACAATCAGATGCCATCTTGGCCCTTCACTTCGGGATTTCTCTCGTCTCGTTTGCATCGCTACTCATTTTGACGATTCTATTATTCGAAGGTGACCGGGAGCATAAAGTTGTATCCAAACGGTTGAGATCTCATCTTTACGGTCTTTCGATTTACACGATGGTTGTCGTGTACACAGGAGCCTATGTCCGTCACCTCGGTGCTACATACGCTTGTGTCGGTTGGCCGATTTGTGAACAAGAAGTGTGGACGTTTGAGTCTTATGTTCAAATGGGTCACCGTGTGATGGCTGGACTACTTGTCTTGTACACATTGTATGTCCTCTATCTTGCTCGAAAAGAGATGAATCGATTAATCGAACGCGGCATGATGGCGTCCCTTTTCTTCATTCTTCTTCAAGTCGGGACTGGCGCATGGATCGTACTCGGCGGGCATGCCACATATGTGCCGCTCCTCCATGCCTTCTTGATCACTTGTTACTTCGGCATCCTGTCCTATCTCGCTTACCACGCGTACCGTTCGACGGACCGACAAAGTGATTCACAATTGAAAGACATGAACGGATAAGTAAGTAAAAAAAGCGCCGCGGCGCTTTTTTGTTTACAATTCCTTAAATCGTTCGAGGGCACGCTCTCTCGCTTCTTTATGGTCGACGAGTGGCATCGCATAATTGTCTCGCTCTGACGGGTCCGGAAAATGAATCGATTTGTCTGTCACATGTTTCAGCTCAGGCACATAATTCCGGATGAACGTCCCATCTGAGTCAAACCGTTCAGATTGCGTCGTCGGATTGAAGATACGGAAATACGGAACCGCGTCCGTCCCGACCGAGGCGGCCCATTGCCAACCCCCGATATTCGAAGAGGGCTCGTAATCAATCAACTTTCGTTCAAAATACCGTTCCCCTTTCCGCCAATCTAGAAGAAGGTGTTTCGTCAAGAAAGATGCGACAATCATGCGTAGGCGGTTGTGCATCCATCCGGTCTCGTTCAATTGACGCATCGCCGCATCGACGATTGGATAACCCGTCTCCCCGTTACACCACTTTTCGAACTGCTCCTCATCATCTTCCCATTCGAGCGATTTGTATTTGTCATTGAACGGTTGATCTTTCAATCCTTTGAACTTCGCCATCACCATATAATAAAATTCGCGCCACAATAGTTCGTCGTAATACGTGTCGCGTCCTTTAGATTTTTTGGTGGCCAGCACCTGCTCGGTAATCGTACGAATCGATAACACACCGGTCCGTAAGTATGGGGATAATCGGCTCGTCCCGGCAATACTCGGGATGTCACGCTTTTCATCATAATCGACCATCCGATCATTGACGAACCGCGTCAACCGTTTCTTCGCCTCGGTCTCCCCTAACCCTTTCCACTCTCGCTCACAGCGTTTGAACAAGTCTTTCAGTTCACTCGGCTGCTCGTTTTTCGAGCTGATGAAATCTCTTAAACGATCGATATCGACATCGTACGGTTTCGGCGGTTGCTCAGCATAAGCCGCTTTTTTGAACGGCGTGAACACTTTATACGGGTCTCCACTTTTCGTACTGAACGCATCGGGATGAAACAGGTGCCGGTCTAGAAGTCGAACGACTTTTACGTCGTCACCAAGTGCCTCGATGACACGGTCGTCTCGCTGTTTGAACGGTTCCACATACTCTGCATTGAAATAAAGCACATCTATCTCCCCGAGCTGTTCCACGAAATCCTTCTCCGTTTCCGCGACGAGCACTCGAAGCCCCAACCCTTTTGTTTCCAAATCATCCATAAACGTTCGCATCGTCGAGAAGAAATAATCGTGACGGACTTCGAACGGGTCACAATATTTCGGGTTTAGCCAAAAGACGAAAGTGAGGTCATCCCCCTCTTCCATATCGTTCAGCGCCCGGTGAAGCATATGATTATCGGTCAATCTAAAATCCGATCGAAACCAACATACTCGTTTCATCATTCCCACTCCCATCTACGAAAAAGAAGCATAGCGAACTATGCTTCTTTTGATTATACAAATTCAATCAACAAGTCGTCACTTTGTATTGTGTCGCCTTCTTTAATATGGATGGCTTTGATTTCGCCATCTTGTGCTGCCTGAATCGTCGTTTCCATCTTCATCGCTTCCGTGACGAGCAGCTGCTCTCCACGATGAACACGGCTTCCCGGTTCGACTAACACTTTCAAAACAGAGCCCGGCATTGAGGCACCGACTTGTTTCGGGTTCGAACGGTCCACTTTCGGACGACTCGTTGTCGCGGATTTGACGTTCACGTCTTTAATCTCGATCTCACGCGGTACGCCGTTCATTTCATAAGAGACGAGACGAATGCCATCTTCGTTTGCCGCACTCACTTGTACGAGCTTGATGATCAACGTCTTCCCTGTCTCGATCTCAACTTGAATCGTCTCACCGACGTTTAATCCGTAGAAGAACGTCAACGTGTCGAGGACGGATACGTCACCGTACGTCGTCGTATGTTTGACATAGTCTTCGTATACTTTTGGATAGAGCGCGTGGGCAAGAAGCTCAAAGTCTGTGACCGGTCGCTCAAACTTCTCGAACAACTCTTGGCGTGCTGATTCAAAGTCATATGGCTTGATTAGTTTACCAGGACGAACGTTCAGTGGCTCCTCCCCTTTTAAGATGACTTGTTGGACATCTTTCGGGAAACCGCCAGGAGGTGTACCTAACTCGCCGCGCATCATCTCGACGACCGAGTCTGGGAAGTCGAGTTGATGGCCACGCGTCATCACATCCTCTTCTGTCAAGTTGTGCTGCACCATGAAGAGCGCCATATCACCGACGACTTTCGAAGAAGGGGTGACCTTGACGATATCACCGAACAACATGTTGACACGGGCATACATCGCCTTCACTTCTCCCCAACGGTCTCCAAGCCCGACTGCTTTCGCTTGTTGCTGAAGGTTCGAATATTGACCACCTGGCATCTCGTGTTCGTATACAGACGGATGCGGTGCGCGCATATCACTTTCGAACGGTTCGTAGTTGTGGCGCACGTCTTGCCAGTAATCACTGATCACTTCGTATTGTTTCGGGTCAATCTTCGGTTGACGTTCGTGGTGGTTGAGCGCGTAGACTAAACTTCCACCTGAAGGTTGCGATGTCATCCCTGACATCGAACTTGCGGCAACGTCGACGATATCGACACCAGCATCCGTCGCACGTGCGTAAGTGAAGATTCCGTTACCTGAAGCATCGTGTGTATGCAAGTGAATCGGTAAATCGACCGCATCTTTCAATGCTGACACGAGCGCATAGGCAGATTCCGGTTTCAATAAGCCGGCCATATCTTTAATGGCTAGAATATGCGCACCACTCGCCTCAAGTTTCTTCGCAAGGTCAATGTAGTACGGAAGATGGTATTTCGGCCGGTTGCCGTCATACAAGTCACCTGTATAACAAATTGCCGCCTCCGCTACTTTTCCTGTCGGTAGCGTCGCATCAATTGCCAATTGAATCGACTCTAAGTTGTTAAGACTGTCGAAGATTCGGAATACGTCGACTCCTGCATACGCCGCTTCATGCACAAACTTCTCAATGACGTTGTCGGCATAGTTTTTATACCCGACCGCGTTCGCGCCGCGAAGCAACATTTGAATCAAGACGTTCGGCATCTTCTCACGAAGCTTCATGAGACGTACCCATGGGTCTTCGGACAAGAAGCGGTATGCGACATCGAACGTCGCCCCACCCCACGCCTCGACAGAGAACAATTCTGGCATCAGTTTGCTTGTCGGCTCTGCGATATTGAGAATGTCTTGCGTCCGCATGCGCGTCGCGAGCAATGACTGGTGCGCATCTCGCATCGTCGTATCCGTCAATAACAGTTCCGGTTGACGCTTGATCCAGTCAGCCAGGCCGTCTGGACCGAGTTCCGTCAAGATTTGTTTCGTTCCCGGTTTTGCTTCCGTCGGTAGGTCTTGCGGGATACGTACCGAGCGGCTGATCGGTTTGTCTTTCAGACCGACTCCTGGGAATCCGTTCACTGTCACATCGCCGATATAGTTCAACAACTTCGTCCCACGGTCTTTTCGTTTCGGGAAGACGAACAGTTCTGGTGTCTCATCGATGAATGACGTGTTGTAGTCCCCATTGATGAAGTTCGGATGTTTCATGACGTTAATCAAGAACGGGATGTTCGTCTTGATTCCACGAATCCGGAACTCGTTCAAGTTTCGGACCATTTTCGAGGCGGCTTGTTCGAATGTCATGCCGTGTGTCGACAGTTTTACGAGAAGCGAGTCGTAGTACGGTGAAATTTCTGCACCGACGTACGCGTTTCCGCCGTCAAGACGGACACCAAAACCACCTGGAGAACGGTATGCCATGATTTTCCCTGTATCCGGCATGAAGTTGTTCCCTGGGTCTTCTGACGTGACGCGTGATTGAATCGCATAACCGAGAAGCTTAATGTCCTCTTGCTTAGGCATTTGAATCATATCACCGTGAAGCGATTCTCCCTGTGCAATCATCAATTGCGTTTGGACGATATCAAACCCTGTGACCATCTCTGTGATCGTATGCTCAACTTGGACGCGTGGGTTTACTTCGATGAAGTAGAATGATTCATCTTCTGTCACTAAAAATTCAACTGTACCGGCGTTGACGTATCCGACGTGACGCATAAGTTGAACCGCCGCATCACAAATCGCTTGACGTGATTCTTCGGATAATGTCACACACGGTGCCACTTCGACGACCTTTTGATGTCGGCGCTGCACTGAACAGTCACGCTCGAACAAGTGAACGATGTGACCGTGCTCATCTCCGAGAATTTGAACCTCGATGTGCTTCGGACGTTCGACTAATTTCTCTATGTACACTTCATCAGAACCAAATGCTTGTTTTGCTTCCGATTTCGCACGTTCAATCAAATCTTTCATTTCCGCTTCTGTACGGATGACACGCATCCCGCGTCCTCCGCCACCCATAGATGCTTTGACCATGAGTGGGAAGCCGTGTTCGTTCGCAAACGCTTCTGCATCTTCATACGATGTGAGCGGACCGTTCGAGCCTGGGATGACAGGAAGACCTGCAGCAATCGCACTCTGACGTGCCCGCACTTTGTCCCCGAACGCATGCAAGTGCGACTCGTGTGGACCTACAAAGATGATGCCCTCTTCACGGCAACGTCGTGCGAGGTCAATGTTTTCTGAAAGGAAACCATATCCCGGGTGAATCGCGTCACTACCTGACTCCTTGGCGATACGAATGACACCTTCGATATCGAGGTACGCATCAATCGGCTTCTTATCGAGTCCTACCAAGTAGGCTTCATCGGCTTTAAAGCGATGTAATGAACCGCTATCTTCTTGCGAATAGACGGCTACAGTCCGAATGCCTAACTCAGTTGCCGCTCGAAATACGCGAATGGCAATCTCCCCACGGTTTGCAACAAGTAACTTTTTAATTGGTTTCAAAAGAAATCCCCCCGTTGATAAAATTTAAATGTTTCTTACCTGACCACATGAAGCGATGAACGTTGAACGTTCTCTTCGGACTTCACCCGAATTTCTTCTCGTCGTGTCGCTTCTCGATGACGGTTACGCATCGAGATACTACTAAGTACCCCGAGAACACCCATCATCATGATCAGCGATGTTCCCCCATAACTGACCAGCGGCAAGGTCACCCCTGTCCCCGGGAACCAACCAGACATCGCACCGATATTAATGGCTGTTTGAATGATGATTTGTGATGCAATCCCAAACGAGACGAACATCGCAAAATGACTATCTGCATGATTGGCAATATGAATCGCGCGAAACGCGATGAAGAAGAGCAGTACCAAAACCGTCAGCACACCGAAGAACCCTAACTCTTCAGCAATGATCGACATAATATAGTCGGTTTCAGGTTCTGGTAAATACCCATACTTTTGAAAACTGTTCCCGAGCCCGACACCCGTCAATCCACCATGTACGATTGAGATGATCGACATGAGCAACTGATGACCGTAACCTTCCGGGTCCATGAACGGGTTGAACACGACCTCAATCCGGCTCCGTTGATTCTCTGAGAAGATTGTCGTGAACAATAAGAACACAGCACCGACCCCGGCTAAAATCCCTGGAATCATGATTCGAAGTGGCGCCCCGACTCCGAACCACATGAGAAGCATGATTGATCCGAGGACGAATAATCCCCCCATGTCTGGTTGCCCATTGATGGCGATGGCGTAGAATGAGAAGTAAAAGAGAACTGGTACTAAGAAGAAGGCACCAATTTGAGCGCGCCACCCTTTTTTCACGATGGCAGCCCGAGCGAGACGTCCCGGTAATCCTTTTAACTCATTATTCCATAGCTCGTGGTAATAGTTCGCAAGCAGTATGATGAGAACGAATTTGGCAATCTCGACCGGTTGAATAGTAAATCCGCCGATGATGAGCCAAGCCCGTGCCCCGTTCAATGGTGGCATCGCCCATGTAACAAATAGCAAGATGACAGAGACCGCATAGAGACTGAGACGAATGCCTTTCTTCCGAAACATCTCATAGCGGAACAGCGTCGCAATCAAGTAGACAAAGATCCCGATTCCTACGTAGACGAGCTGGCGATAGAACAAGCTGCTATTCGCATAGTCCCCACGATTCCAAACGCTCGCACTGTAAATCATGATCGAACTGATCCCGACGAGTAAGAGCACTGACAAAAACAACGCAAAATCAAAATACCGAAACCGTGTTTTCATGTATTCACTTCCTTATGTAAAACAATCCGACAACCTTTATAAAAAAATACTCAAACAGCGCCACTTGCACAGTTTGAGTATAAGGTTCATAATTCTGAAGCTTCTGCCAAGGCAGACAACTTTTGTTCCAATGAATCGAGCAGTCCTTTACCTTCAATGTCTGAAATGAGTCCAAGACGAACCGCAAAATCAATTTGGCGCGATAGTCCAAACATATGTGTATCAAGCACCTCTTCATAAAGCGGGCACTTCGGCATTTTTAGGTTTTCTAACTGCACTTCAATCAGACAACGGATTTTTTCAGCATCCGCCTCGAGTAACTGAAGCGCTTGCTCCCGTTGGATTGCAGCCAAATTTGTCGCCACTACGACCCCTCCTCCGTACGATGACAGACTGTTTGTCATAACTCAACTGTACATTATCTTTCATCATAATTCAATGTACAGTATGGATGATTGCGACATTCTTCCTCTTTTCCATTTTACGAGAAAGAGCGCTATAATGAAACGTGTAATGTGTATAAAGGGGGATGTAAGCATGATTTTTCCACTAGACGGAGCGGTTCGTCACAGTTTGACGATCGATCCGACCGTATGGATTTTTGACGACCGAAAACGAAAGATTGAAGAATTGGACTCGGTGACCGAGAATGACCGTGAGGCCTACTATGCGAAAATGGGGAAAGCATGGGACGATGGTCTATCACAAGGAACAAGAATCGACCACAATAAGCCGATGTCTCGTCAAGATAAAGACGCAGCTTTGCGCGATTCGTTCGCGATGCCGCTCGCACCGTTTTTGAACAATGCCGAACCGGTTGATTTGGCCACTCATGTCCGTTTTTACGGAGAAACGGTGTTGACGCTGTCGCTTAGTGAAGCATCGCGCGTGTACTTACAATTTTCAAAAGATGGGAAAGTACTTGCTGACGGACCCGTCTATGTATTATATGAAGATCAGGTCATCCGCCAAGTGAATCACATCACTGTGCTGAGCAATCAATGAGAAGGAACTTTCCTTCTCATTTTTTGGACTTTTTAGTTCATAAAGTGTAATATGTAGTGTATTGACTACGAATTGAATAAGAAAGGTCGTGACGCTTACGATGCCTTTATGGAAACGAAATTTAATAGTTGTTTGGATCGGTAGCTTCTTGACCGCCGCTTCAATGAGTCTCGTCCTCCCCTTCCTGCCGTTGTTTATTGAACAACTCGGGGTAAAAGACCCTGACCATGTCGTCACTTGGTCGGCGATCGCGTTCGGCGCGACGTTCCTCGTGGCCGCCATCGTCTCTCCGATGTGGGGACGTCTGGCTGACCAAAAAGGAAGAAAGTTGATGCTTATCCGAGCAAGTCTCGGAATGGCCATCGTGATGTTTCTCATTAGTTTTGTGCAAGACGTGTATCAACTGGTCGGGTTGCGTTTACTCATGGGTGCCGTTTCTGGATTTATCTCAGCCGGTATCACCTTAGTCGCTTCCCAAACCCCAAAAGAGAAAAGTGGCTGGGCGCTCGGTACCTTGTCGACCGGTGGAATCACCGGTGGTCTACTCGGCCCGCTCATCGGCGGACTACTTGCAGACTGGATTGGGCTTCGATCCGTTTTTCTCTTTACCGGAAGTGCACTCTTCCTTACATTTCTCATCACGCTCTGGTTCGTAAAAGAAGACTTTGTCCCAGTGAAACGTGATGAACTCGCTTCAGTGAAGTCCATTTTCGCCTCACTGCGGCATCCGCAATTGATTGTCGGGTTGTTTGTGACAACGTTCCTCATCCAGTTCTCGACACAATCAATCGGACCACTCTTGACGTTATATGTACGTGAATTAAATCCGCATACGACCGCACTTGCCTTCATGGCAGGGATTGTCGCATCTGCCCCTGGGCTCGCCGCTCTCTTTTCTGCGCAACGCCTCGGACGATTATCGGACCGATACGGGGCAGAACGGATCTTATTTTGGGCACTGCTCCTCTACAGTTTATTCTTAATCCCGCAAGCATTCGTCACATCGACGACCCAACTCATTCTGTTACGCTTCGGGATTGGATTTGCGACCGCCGCATTGATGCCATCCGTTCAGTCGTTGCTGCGACAGCATACACCAACTGCTGCAACCGGAAGGATCTTTTCATATAATCAGTCCGCTCAGTTCATGGGAAATCTACTCGGACCGCTATTTGGATCCCAAATCGTGGCACACTTCGGATTTTCCGCACTGTTCATCGTCACAGGATTGATCATGATTTCAAACGCCTTTTTAGAACGGACGAACGTCCAATCGCTACAACTCGATACAAAATAACGCCGAGCGTTTAGCTCGGCGTTATTTTGTATCTCGCTTATAACAAGTCGGCCGCCAATCTGGCGAGGGACGAACGCTCCCCTTTTACAAGTTGGACGTGACCGAAGACATTTTGTCCTTTGAATCGTTCAACGGCGTACGTCAATCCGTTCGAATATTCATCTAAATACGGATGGTCGATTTGGTACGGGTCACCGACGAGAACAATTTTCGAGTTCTCCCCGACACGGGTGAGAATCGTCTTGATTTCATGTTTCGTTAAGTTTTGAGCTTCGTCGATGATGATGAACTGGTCGGGCATGCTTCTTCCTCGAATATAAGTGAGCGCTTCGAGTTGAATCGATTTCATGCCAGCTAGAATATTTCCTAGCTCATCTTTTGAATTGGCGCTGAAGAGAAATTCTAGATTATCATAGATCGGTTGCATCCATGGACGTAATTTTTCTTCCATCTCACCTGGCAAGTAGCCGATATCGTTCCCCATCGGGACGACCGGTCGGGCAACGACGAGCTTGTTGTATCGTTGCTCGTCCTCAACGAGTGAGAGTCCTGCCGCTAGAGCAAGGAGCGTCTTTCCGGTTCCCGCTTTCCCGAGTAACGTGACGAACGGAATGTCATCTCGTAACAATAAGTCGAGTGCCATCCGTTGCTGAACGTTTCGTGGATGAATTCCCCAGATGTGGTCAGCGTCGAGCGCTAGCGGACGAACAATCGGTTGGAGCGTGTCGACCACCGCCAGCGCACTCGCTTTCGACACGTTACTTTTTAACACGACGAACGAATTCGGATATAACGTTTGTTTCGTCAATGCGGATGTCGGAAGTTGGCGTACTTTATAAAATTCATCGATGAGTGACTGATCGACCTCGATTTCACGATAGCCGGCATACAAATTCGTCGTATCGACGATGTGGTCGGTCAGATAGTCTTCGGCATCAATTCCGATTGCGTCCGCCTTCACACGGACCAGTATATCTTTTGAGACGACGACGACTTTATGGTTCGTGTCATGCTCGTATTGTTTCATTAATTTTAAGGCAACGAGAAGAATGCGGTTATCGTTCGTCATCACGTCGAATGGAATATCGACTTCGTGTTCGTGTCCAATCTCGACAAAGAGACGTCCACCGTTTTCAAGTGGGACGCCGTCATGAAGTTTCCCCGATGTTCGGAGCTGGTCTAGAACACGCGACGTTTCACGGGCGTTTCGCCCGACCTCATCCATGTTTCGTTTTTTACCATCAAGTTCTTCTAAGACAATGGCCGGGATGACCACGTCATGTTCTTCAAATTGAAATAAGGATAGCGGATCATGTAGGAGTACGTTCGTATCGAGTACATACGTTTTTTTCATAGACTTTGCCGCCCCTCGACTATAGGATGGTAATCAAGAATGAAGACTTTCTTTCACTTCACGGTCTAACTTTTCCGCCGCACGAATATCATACGTTTTCGTAATTTCAGGCTGAGCATATGCTGCACCATAAAATGAGATATTCCTCACTTCTTCGACATGTCCTTCAAAAAAACGAAGATGAAGGCTCGGTTTTACCGCTGGTTCAAATTCTCGGATGGATGAAAGTAAAACATGATAGGACTGACCATCTTCGATAAAGATGAGACCCGCTGTCTTTTCGGTCGATAAAATCGTCACGATGTGCGAATTCTTAGTTAACGCGAACCGAATCGTGTCCTTGTCGAGTGCTTGCACCCAACTGATCGCGTGGCTGATTGGCCAACGCTTCGCCTCATCAAAACCGACGAGAAATGTTAACGGCATGTCATTCAACAATCGCTGTTGAGCGGCTGTCAATTCAAACGTTGCCTTACTCGCCATTCAACTCCCCTCCTTTTAACCGGGTATGGTTGTACCATTCTCCCTTACCGATTCAATTCCCTGCTTTCAACGAATGAAATCATGCTATACTCATCCTATAGAGGAAGGTGAGAAGATGCGTGTAAAATGTTCTCTTTGCGATAAAGTCGAAACGATCGACTCATGGTCGTTTGAAGCAAAACGATTGCGCAACAAGCCGGCTAAAACGTATATGTGTCAAGACTGTCAGGAGCGAATCAGCGAACGTACGGCTGAACGCGCCGCATCTGGACAATTCAAGTTATATCCTACATTTCGACAAAAACGAAATTGGTAAAGAAAACGGGCGCCTCCGAAGAGACGCCCGTATTTTTTATGACTCGACTGCATCCTGACGACGGTTCCACCAAAGACGACCGCGATAGATGGCCAACACGATGGCCATGACAGCAAGTACTTCTGGAATCGGCCACGTGAAAAAGACGAGCGCCATCGTACCTGCGCCAAGTGCAAGTAGAATATAGACAATCAGTGATTTCCACCATGCCAATTGTTTTGCAAAACCAAGCTTAAAGACGAGAATCGTCAGTAAGATGACCGTGACAACGAGTGCGTTGAATCCGACCGAAAAATCGTTCGGGTCGCTACCGACACCTAGCATCGAGGCAATCCACGGAACATCAATTTGTGTGATATCGATTGTTTGAGAAGCTTTCAAGACAAAGAGTCCCCCTTTATTTCATACACATCCATTCTACACTATTCCATGCAAAAGGGAACGCCGAAGCGTTCCCTTTTCTACTACTTATTCTTTACCAAGTTTACGACGCTTGTCAGCTTTCTCGCGTTCGTTCTTGTTCAAGATTTTCTTACGAAGACGGATTGACTCTGGCGTGATTTCACAGTACTCGTCATCGTTCAAGAACGTGAGCGACTCTTCAAGTGAGAAGACGCGCGGACGTTTCAAGACTTGTGTCGAGTCTTTTGCTGAAGCACGCATGTTCGTCAATTGCTTCCCTTTAACAGCGTTAATCGCAAGGTCGACGTCACGGTTACATTCACCGATGATCATTCCTTCGTATACATCCGTACCTGGCTCGATGAAGATCGTTCCACGGTCTTCGAGTGCACCGATTGAGTAAGCCGTTGACTTCCCGTTTTCGATACAAACCATAACACCACTGCGACGACCACCGATATCAGCTGCGATATACGGACGGTATTCTTCGAACGTGTGGTTCAAGATTCCGTATCCACGTGTCGCCGACAAGAATTCGTTACGGTAACCGATGAGACCGCGTGATGGAACGATGAATTCCATACGTGTCTGACCGTTATCGTTCGTGTTCATATTAGCAAGTTCACCTTTACGGAGACCGATCGACTCCATGACTGAACCTGTGTACTCTTCTGGTACGTCGATGATCACGCGCTCAAACGGCTCAACTTTCGTACCATTTTCGTCTTCACGGATGATAACTTGTGGCTTCGACACTTGAAGCTCGTAGCCTTCACGACGCATGTTCTCGATCAAGATACCGAGGTGAAGCTCACCGCGTCCTGATACGACCCACTGGTCAGGAGAATCCGTGTTTTCCACACGAAGCGATACGTCTGTCTCAAGTTGTTTCATCAAACGCTCTTCGATCTTACGTGCAGTGACGAAGTCCCCTTCACGTCCTGCGAACGGCGAGTTGTTCGTCATGAAGCGCATTTGAAGTGTTGGCTCATCGATACGAAGGAGCGGAAGTGGCTCTTCTTTACCGACTGGCGTAACTGTCTCACCAACGTTGATGTCTTCCATCCCGGCGATAGCAATCAAGTCACCTGCTTTAGCTTCTTCGATTTCAACGCGCTTGAGGCCGAAGTAACCGAACAATTTTGTGACACGGAGTTGCTTCACCGTACCATCTGTCTTACAGAGTGATACTTGCTCACCGACTTTGATTTTCCCACGGAAGACGCGACCTACACCGATACGACCGAGGTAGTTATCGTAGTCGAGCATCGTTACTTGGAATTGAAGTGGCTCATCTGAGTTATCTACTGGAGCTGGTGTGTTTTCAAGAATTGTATCGAGCACGTGTGTGATTGTGTCTTCTTGGTTTGCTGGATCAGGATCGAACGAACTTGAACCGCTGACAGCCGATGTATAGACGACAGGGAATTCAAGTTGATCTTCATCTGCGCCAAGATCGATCAAGAGATCGACGACTTCATCGACAACGTCGAGTGGACGAACCATCGGCTTATCGATTTTGTTAACAACGACGATCGGACGAAGTCCTTGGTCGAGTGCTTTTTTCAATACGAAGCGAGTCTGTGGCATACAGCCTTCACGCGCATCGACGACGAGGATAACGCCATCAACCATACGCATGATTCGTTCAACTTCCCCACCAAAGTCTGCGTGACCTGGAGTATCTACGATGTTAATGCGAGTGTCTTTGTAATCGATTGCCGTGTTTTTCGCGAGAATTGTGATTCCGCGCTCACGTTCGATATCGTTTGAGTCCATCGCGCGTTCTGCGACTGCCTCGTTCGTCCGGAAAGTACCAGACTGTTTCAATAATTCATCGACTAACGTTGTTTTACCGTGGTCAACGTGAGCGATGATGGCTACGTTACGAAGGTTTGTTCTTACGTTCATGTAGTTATTCCTCTCTTATTTAAAAAGTTTCAGCTTTTCTTCAACTTTAAGAGTATAGCACACGTCACAGTACCTTTGTCGAGTGGAATCGACTGTGAACGTTTTCATTGGACGTTTTTTATCATACAATGAGGTAGAGAAGAGAAAATAAGGAGGAGTCTCCATGCAGCTTATGTTTCTATTAATTGCCATGGCCGTCGTCGCCGGGTTTGTCGGTATCGGCATCGGGGTGGCCGAAGGCAGCGCCGCCATCATTTTAGGAAGCCTCGTACTTAGTGGTGTCGCGACGTTTTTTGGCATTCAATTACGTCGTCGCATTCTTTCTGATCGTCAATCTTCATAAAGAAAGAGGGTTGCTCTGACAAAAGTCGAGCGAACCCTCTTTCCTTTTATTTGATGATTCAAATTGGACGCGTCAAGCAGATGCGGTCACGTAAGACCAAACCATCCTCCTCAATCGCATCGTACCCATGGTTCATGAAGTAATCACGTTCCACAGAATCAAATCGGAATCCAGCTTGTTGATAAAAGCGCAATTGCATGATGCTTGAATTCCCGGTACAAACGAGTAGTTCTTGACCGCCAAGTGCCGTCGCCCGTTTTACCGCGTCTTGTAACATCCGCTGACCAATCGTTTGGTTTTGTCTCTCCGGTTTCACCGCGATATTGACAAGCTCGACCCGTCCTGCCCCTTGCGATACGAGCATATAGGCACCGACGATTTCTCCTCCGAGTAACGCTTTAAACGTTCGTCCTGTTTGAAACTGTTCTCGCACCATCGCTTCATTCGGATTCGCTAAAACGAGCAAGTCACGAATTTCTTCATACGATTCATGTTCCACGATTTGAAGATCCGGCTTCGCTTCCGGGGTCACTCCTTTTGCGATGACATAGTGTTTGATGACGTCATTGACGAATGTCTCGCTTCCTGCCAATACAGATGTTCTCCCATCGTATCGAATCGGTTCCCCATATAAGGAAACGACCCGTCCACCCACTTCTTCTACGAGCAATTTTCCTGCGGCATAATCCCACGGCATGTTGCGCATCGTAATGTATCCGTCTACTCGTCCTGCAGCGAGCCAAGCAAGCTCAAGCGATGCAGCGCCGTGTGCCCGTGTCCCAATCGAGTCCCGAACAATTGGGGCAAGAATTTCCGGGGCAATTTGATGGTTCGGGGTGACCCACGTCGCATTCATACTTAAAAATGCATCTCGTACATGATGTTCATGTAGATTCGTCAATGTCCGTCCGTTTAATGTCGCACCATACCCTCTTCTTGCCATGAACATCTCATCCGCCATCACGTCATAGACAAATCCGTACTCTACGACCCCATCGACCATCACGGCCACCGAGATGGCGAACATACGCTTCTGATGAATAAAGTTTAACGTCCCATCAATTGGATCGACGAACCATACCGTTCCTGATAACGTGTCTGGCGTATCCGTCGTCCCTTCTTCCCCCATGATTTGATGGTCCGGGAATTGGTTTTGGATCCGGCGGACAATCAGCTGTTCCACCGCTCGGTCAATCTCCGTGACCAAGTCTCCTTTTCCGGTCTTCCGTTCCACTTCATAATGTTGATCAATCTCGCGACGAATCAGTTCTCCCGCCTGTTTGATTAAATCGACTGCAAACCATTCTATCATCTGTGATCACCTCAACTGTATTGTACCAAACAAAAACCAGTATCCGCTCGGAATACTGGTTGAATGTGTGTGTAATGGTCAGGCTTCGAGACGCAATAATTCTTGGCGATACTTCTCCAACCGATGCTTGCTAGCCTGAACTGTAGCATCATCCTGTGACGCCATCGCATCGAAAAGGGTTGCCAATTCATAATCAATCTCCAAGCGCAGCACCGGAATCCGTTTTTCTGCGTCTTTTCTTTTGAATGCCTCAATCACTTGTTTCATAAGATGCCACACTCCTTTTGTTGGGCTACAAGTTACGGTTTGGTGAGTTGAATTGAGTATATCAGATAAAATTCGAAAATGAAAGATAATTGTCTGACTATTTTGAATTTTTTATCTTAATGGATATATTCCCAATTTCAAATCCCTTAAACCTGAATTAGTGTTAGATAACTGTACCCGACTTTAAAGAAGTAATAACAAAAAAGCATGCCTGAATTTGCACGGGCATGCTCGGACTTACAGTTTAATCATTTTGCTCGACGACTTCATCGCTGCCTGAACGGTACGATACGTAGAATATCCAGTCTGTTCATCGTGAACCGCGTTCAGTTGTTTCTCCTCTGACTTAGATGTTACGATTTGCTTGAAGGCTCGATACGCGTCTAGGAAAACCTCACGCTCGACTCCACCTTCGTTCGCTTGTGCGACGACATTATAAAACTCGACGACCTCGATCAATTCATCAGTCGTCCAATCCGGATTAATCGGATAATTGATTTGCATATTGTTCACCTCGACACTCATTGTATCAACAAAAAAAACTATTGCAAGTTACGTCAGAAATCTCTATAGTTTTTTTGTTGCTTCTTTTTTTAAAATCAACATATAACGTAACGATATCATTCATCTAATAAATAAACTGATTCCAAGGGGGATTTACGATTGAAATTAAAAGGTGCTACTCAGCTCGAAACGCCACTATTTGACACGTTACTTGAACATGTCGACTCAAATCCGATTGCGTTCCATATTCCTGGTCATAAGAGCGGGAAAGGGATGGATCCGGAGTTTCGTGACTTTATTGGCGAAAACGCCCTAAAAATTGATTTGATTAACATTGCCCCACTCGATGACCTTCATCATCCAAAAGCGGCAATCGCTGAAGCGGAACGCTTGGCGGCAGAGGCGTTCCGTGCTGATGAGACCTTTTTCTCCGTTCAAGGAACGTCGAGTGCCATCATGGCGATGATCATGGGCGTCGTCGGACCGAACGAGAAAATCATCGTTCCACGTAACGTACACAAATCGGTCATGTCCGCGCTCGTCTTAACGGGTGCGCACCCGGTCTTCATCCACCCAGAATTCGATGAGACGTACGGCATCGCGCACGGGATTACAGCAAGTGCCGTAGAACGTGCACTCGAGCTTCACCCGGATACAAAAGCCGTACTCGTCATCAACCCGACCTATTTCGGTGTCGCGGGTGATTTGGAGCGCATCGTTGACGTCGCTCATGCACAAGATGTACCTGTACTTGTCGATGAGGCACACGGTGTCCATCTTCCGTTTCACGATGAACTCCCACTCTCGGCAATGCAAGCGGGAGCGGACGTGGCGGCAACGAGCGTGCATAAACTTGGCGGATCGATGACAGGAAGTTCCATCTTGAACGTACGCCGTGGTCTCGTGTCACCTGAGCGGATACATGCGATGCTTTCGATGATCACAACGACTTCAACATCATACTTGCTCCTCGCTTCTCTAGATGCGGCACGTCGCCAGCTTGCGACGAAAGGTCATATGATGAACGAACGTGCGCTTGACCTTGCTCGAGCAGCACGGACAGCAATCGGTCAAATGCCGAACTTGTCGGTTTACGGACATGCGGAACTTCATTCGGAATCGACTTATGCACTCGATGAGACAAAAGTTCTCGTATCGGTTCGTGAGCTCGGTGTGACAGGATTTGAAGTCGAGAAGTATCTTCGTGAGAAACACCGCATCGAAGTCGAGATGTCAGATCTATTAAACGTGCTCTTCATTGTCACGTCAGCAGACGATGAGTCGACGATTCAAGCATTGATTGAAGCGATGCGTGACGTCGTGTCCGTTTATCAGAAGTCTGGGAATGACTCACTATCGATCATGCTTCCTGAAATCCCGCCATTGGCTCTTAGCCCGCGTGATGCGTTTTATGAAGAGACGGAGACAATCCCTCTTGAGAACGCCGTCGGACGCATTTCAGCGGAATTCATTATGGTATACCCACCAGGGATCCCAATCATCATTCCAGGTGAATTGATCACAACGTCGACACTCGAATACATCATGGCCAACATCGAAGCCGGTCTCCCGGTTCAAGGTCTTGAAGATGAGTCTCTTCAAATGATTAAAGTCATTCAACAAACAAAAGCGATTCGCTAAACAAAAAATGAGCCGGTCATCATGACCGGCTCATTTTTTATGTCATCTCAGAAAAGGTGGCTGTAGATGATCGAATTGCTTCCCCTATTGACTATTATAAGAAAACGCTTACATTTTTTCAAGTGTCAATTTCTTCAGATGCTTCTGTTTTTTCAACTAGGCAGAGTCGTAAAAATTCAGCGACGTGCTCTGTGTCATTCAAGTTAATGCCGAGCATCGGATACAATTGACGGGGCTCTTCTAAAGCATGTAGATCGAGAAGGGCCGATTGACCGGTTTGCATACAGACGACTAATACTTTGCCCATGAATTGGTGTGTATAGACGAAACCAAAATCATAGCGGGCAGCTTCTGTCTCAATCCCGGTGAAACGTACGCGACTCGTCTCGGATACGGTATATAGTAACTCCTCATCGAATGCCATCAGGATTCCCTCCCTTCTCTCTTCACAAGTATTTTCCTTTATACTACAAGTATGAAACCTAAGGAGAGAGTCATTATGAAAATTGAGTATGCCACACCATCAAATCAAGAAGCACTCGTGCAGTTGATGCATGAGCTTTGGCCCGACGCACCGATTGAGGAATTGCGGATGGAAGTTAAGCTCGGTCTTGCTTCAAAGAAAATGCATTATTTCATTGCATCCTCTGACACAAAAGCGATTGGATTTTGCCAGCTCAGCTTCCGGCATGACTACGTACCAGGTTCTACCACGTCTCCGACTGCTTACGTGGAAGGAATCTATGTCGTTGAATCCGAGCGTCAGAGAGGTGTCGCTGCCCGTCTGATTGATGCTGCGTCAATGTTCGCTGCACGTCATGGTTGTATCGAACTGGCATCGGATACCGAACTTGAAAACGAGAGCAGCCAACAGTTCCATAAGAAGATTGGATTCAAGGAGGTCGAACGCGTCGTCACCTATATCAAAAAACTCTCTCACGAAACGTGAGAGAGTTTTTTCTAGCGTGCTTATTTAACGACGTGGATTGGCATACCCATTGCGATTTCAGCAGCTTCCATTGCCATCTCACCGAGTGATGGGTGAGCGTGGATTGTAAGTGCGATATCTTCAGCAGTCATACCAGCTTCGATTGCGAGACCAAGCTCAGCAATCATATCTGATGCGCCAGTACCCGCGATTTGAGCACCGATCAAGAGGCCGTCCTCTTTGCGAGTGATGAGCTTCATGAAGCCGTCTGGCTCGTCAAGTGCAAGTGCACGACCGTTCGCTGCGAATGGGAATTTCGAAACTGTGATTTCGAGTCCTTCTTCTTTTGCGAGTGGCTCTGTGTAACCAACCGTTGCGAGTTCAGGATCTGTGAAGACGACTGCAGGGATTGCAGAGTAGTCGAGGTAAGCTGGCTTACCTGCTGCTGCTTCCGCTGCGATTTTCGCTTCATAAGATGCTTTGTGTGCAAGTGGTGGTCCAGGAACGATATCACCGATTGCATAGATGTTTTCGTTCGAAGTCTTACACTGGTCATCGATTTCGATGATTCCACGGTCGCTGATTTTAACGTCCGCGTTCTCAAGACCGATGTCGCCTGTGTTTGGACGACGACCAACTGTGACGAGGACATAGTCCGCTTCAACAGATTGCTCTTCACCGTTTACTTCAAACTTAACGGTTACGCCGTCTTCCGTTTCTTCGACACCTTTAGCAAGTGCGTTTGTGTGGATTGTGACGTTCCCTTTTTGTTTGAGTTTCTTCTTAACGATTTGCGTCATTTGTGGTTCGAAACCAGACAAGATGTCGCTAGCGCCTTCTACAACAACTACTTCTGTATCAAAGTTAGCGTATGCAGTACCGAGCTCCATACCGATGTATCCACCGCCGATGACGACGAGTTTCTTCGGTACTTCAGGAAGTGCCAATGCGCCAGTTGAAGAAAGGACGCGTTTTGACCATTTGAACGATGGGATCTCGATTGGTGTAGAACCAGTCGCAACAATCGCTTTTTTGAATTTGTAAGGAGTTGAGCTATCTTCTGTGATGACACGAACTGTGTCTTCAGAAGCGAAGAAAGCTTCACCTTGAACGATTTCAATCTTGTTTCCTTTGAGGAGACCTTTGACACCGCCAGTCAATTTATTAACAACTGACTGTTTCCAGTCTTGAACTTTTGTGAAGTCCACTGACACGTTGTCAGACGAGATTCCCATTGAATCATGTCCTTTAGCGTGTTGGAAGTTGTGTCCAGCTGTGATCAACGCTTTCGATGGGATACATCCAACGTTTAAGCAGACACCACCGAAGTTGCCTTTCTCAACGATTGTTACTTTCATTCCGAGCTGTGCGCCACGGATTGCGGCAACGTATCCACCAGGACCGGCACCGATGACAAGCAAATCAGTTTCTTGTGCGAATTCTCCTACTACCATGTTCTTATCCCTCCATCATTAGAAGTGCTGGGTCTTCGAGCAAGCGTTTCACCATGTTAAGAGCGTTCTGTGCAGTCGCACCGTCGATGAGGCGGTGGTCAAAGCTGAATGAAAGTGCAAGTACTGGCGCAGCAACGATTTCACCGTTCTTCACGACAGCTTTCTCAGCGATACGGCCGATACCGAGAATTGCAACTTCTGGGTGGTTGATGACAGGTGTGAACCATTGTCCACCAGCAGAACCGATGTTTGTGATTGTGATCGATCCGCCTTTCATGTCTTCCCCAGCGAGCTTACCTTCACGAGCTTTACCTGCAAGTTCGTTAATGTTTGTAGCAAGTGCATAGATTGATTTACGGTCTGCATCTTTTACGACTGGTACAACGAGTCCGTTGTCCGTGTCAGCTGCGATACCGATGTTGTAATAGTTTTTGTAAACGATTTCTTCGTTCACATCATCGATTGAAGCGTTGATTGTTGGGAATGCTTTCGCTGCAGCAGTCAATGCTTTCACGACGAATGGCAAGTACGTGAGTTTCACGCCTTGGTCAGCCGCGACTTGTTTAAAGTCTTTGCGGAGTGCGACGAGTTTTGTAACGTCGACTTCGTCCATGAGCGTAACGTGTGGTGCAGTGTGCTTCGAGTTAACCATTGCTTTCGAGATGGCTTTACGGATTCCACGGATTTTCTCACGTGTTTCAAGTTCTGGAGTCGCTGACTCGTAAGGCTTGATTTCCGTTTTCGCAGCTGCTGCTGGTGCTACAGATTCTGTTTTCTCTGTTGTAGCTTCTGCAGACGGTGCTTCACCGTTCGCGAATGCATCGATATCTTCTTTCAAGACACGACCGTTGTCGCCAGAACCGTTTACTTCACGGATGTCGACACCTTTTTCACGTGCGTATTTACGGACAGATGGCATTGCGATGACACGCTCAGATTTGTGAAGTTGAACGTCGCGTGGCGCGTCTTCTTTCACATCTTCTTTTACGTCTTCTGTCTTCTCTTCTGCTTTCGGTTGTTCAGGTGTTTCTTCTTCACCTGCTGGTGCGTCGCCTTCGATGTCAAACGTAATGAGGACGTCGCCGACTACGGCAACTGTACCTTCAGAAACTTTAACTTCTTTGACTGTACCGTCGACTGGAGCTGGGATTTCAACGACTGCTTTGTCGTTTTGTACTTCTAAAAGAACATCGTCCTCTTTGACCGTATCCCCTGCTTTTACGAACCACTTGACGATTTCACCTTCGTGAATACCTTCACCGATATCTGGTAATTTAAATTCAAATACTGCCACTGGTTTTTCCTCCCATCAATTCATCATGTAAACACGACAAGGGAGAACATTCTCCCTCATCGTTTATTCGACACGATCTTAGAAGTTCACAACTTCCTTAACTTTTGCAACGACATCTTTATGGTCTGGTAACCACATGTCTTCACCTTGTGCAAATGCGAAGACTGTGTCTGGTGCAGTTACTCGAAGAACTGGTGCTTCGAGGTGAAGAATTGCGCGTTCTTGAATTTCAGTTACAACGTTTGCTGCGATACCTGCTTGACGTTGTGCCTCTTGAACGACGATCGCACGACCTGTTTTCTTAACAGATTCTACGATTGTGTCGATATCAAGCGGGCTCACTGTCATGAGGTCGATGACTTCAACGTTGATGTTTTCTTTTTCGAGCTCTTCCGCTGCTTTAAGTGAAGTGTGCACCATCGCACCGTAAGTGATGATTGAAACGTCTGTACCTTCACGTTTCACATCTGCTTTACCGAGTTCGATTGTGTAATCACCTTCAGGCACTTCGCCACGGAATGAACGATACAATTTCATGTGCTCGAGGAACACAACTGGGTCGTTGTCACGGATTGACGCGATCAACAAACCTTTTGCATCGTAAGGAGTCGATGGAATAACGACTTTAAGACCAGGTGTCTGAGCCATCAAACCTTCAAGGCTATCCGCGTGAAGCTCAGGTGTCTTAACTCCACCACCGAATGGTGAACGGATTGTGATCGGTTGGCTGTAAGCGCCGCCTGAACGGTAACGCATACGTGCCATTTGAGCTGCGATTGAGTCAAATACTTCGAATACGAATCCGAAGAATTGAACTTCCATAATCGGACGGAATCCAGTAAGACCTAGACCGATTGCAAGACCACCAATCCCTGATTCAGCGAGTGGCGTGTCGAAGACACGGTCTTCGCCGAGCTCGTCTTGGAGACCTTCCGTCGCACGGAATACCCCACCGTTTTTACCAACGTCTTCTCCGAAGAGAAGTACTTTCTCGTCGCGTTTCATTTCAACGCGCATCGCATCAGTAATCGCTTGGATCATTGTCATTTGAGCCATAACTTACTTCGACTCCTTTGCAGTATATTCTTCAAGCTGTTCTTTCAAGTTTGAAGGAAGTTCTTCGAACATGTTGTTGATGAAGTCCGAAACTTTTTGTTTTGGTTCTTTGTCAGCTTGGCTGATTGCTTCTTTCACATCAGCTTTCGCTTGCTCGATCACTTCGTTCTCCATGTCTTCGTTCCAGAGTTTCTTGTTCTCAAGGAAGAGACGGAAACGTACGAGTGGATCTTTTTCTTGATACTCTGTGTCGAGTTCTTTTGTACGGTAACGTGTTGGGTCATCCCCAGCGAGCGTGTGTGGTCCGTAACGGTAAGTGAGTGACTCGATAAGTGTCGGTGTTCCTTCGAGTGCGTCTACGCGAGCTTGTTGTGTAGCTGCAAGTACTGCAAGAACGTCCATTCCGTCTACTTGGATTCCGTTGATTCCAGCTGCAACAGCTTTTTGCGCGATCGTTTTAGCTGCTGTTTGCTTCTCAACTGGTGTCGAAATAGCGAAGCGGTTGTTTTGAACGACGAAGATTGCTGGTGATTTGAATGCACCTGCAAAGTTCAATCCTTCGTAGAAGTCACCTTGTGATGAGCCACCGTCACCTGTGTAAGTAATAGCGACATTTTTGTTGCCGTTGCGTTTGAGGCCCATAGCCACACCCGCAGTTTGAATGATTTGTGCACCGATGATGATTTGCGGCATCAATACGTTGACACCTTCAGGGATGCGGTTTCCTGCCACGTGTCCACGTGAGAACAAGAACGCTTGATAAAGCGGAAGTCCGTGGAATACGAGTTGTGGAATATCACGGTATCCTGGAAGGATCCAGTCCTCTTTGTCGAGCGCGTATTGCGTCCCGATCATCGTCGCTTCTTGACCTGCCACTGGCGCGTAGAATCCTAGGCGTCCTTGACGGTTAAGTGAGATGGCGCGTTGGTCCCAGATTCGAGTATAGACCATGCGGCGCATGAGTTCCTGAAGTTGCTCGTCCGTTAGGTCAGGCATTGCGTCTTGGTTGACGACCTCACCCTTCTCGTCGAGAATACGGAACGTTTGGAAGTTTTCTTCCACGTTTTGAAGTACCTGAACGTTGTTCATTCGTTTCACCTCATCCTTTCAACTATGAGACAATTGTCTTTTTTGTGATCAAACACTATCTCAAATCTTACGTGTATCTGTCCAAAAAAGCAATCTGTATTAACGTAATTCAGGAAAGTTATGCTCTCCTGCCGTTTCCTAGTTAGTATAAAACGGGTTGTTATAATAACGCAAAAAATATGCTTACTGAAATAAAACGCTTACATTCAAGGGATATGACATTCATTTTGTCTCTGTATCATTTTTGTTTCACCTTCTGTACCATCCACATTCTTCTCTCTTTAAATATGATATAATCAATCATATACGTTTTATAGAAAGGAAGTTGCACATGTTAACGATGAAAGACGTCATTCGCGAAGGAGACGAACGACTTCGCGCACGTTCAATTGAAGTACCGATTCCGCCAACCGAAGAGGACTTGGCGCTACTCGACGAGATGGAGACGTTCCTCGTCAATAGTCAAGACCCAGAGATGAGCGAAAAATACGAGTTACGAGGTGGTGTCGGAATCGCCGCGCCACAACTCGGTGTAACCCGTCGTTTCTTCACAGTCTTGCTACAAGAAGAGGAAGAAACGTTCAAACTCTCGATTTTCAATCCTAAAATCACGAGCCACTCCGTCGAACAGACATTTTTAAATGGTGGGGAAGGATGTTTGTCGGTCGACCGCGTGGTCAAAGGAAATGTACCTCGTTTTCGTCGAATCACATTAGAAGGGTTTGACCGAGACGGACAACCAATTAAGCTTCGTCTTCGGGGAATGCGCGCGATCGTGTGTCAGCACGAGCTCGACCATTTGGACGGTATTTTATTCTATGACCGAATCAATACGTCGAATCCGCTAGACACATACGGCGAACCGATTTAACATGTTTAGCTCGAGAAAAAGGGCACTGTTGTTACTATTCCCATTTTTATTTCTTTTAATCGGCGGATGTGTGCGCATTAATTACGATGCGACCGTGCATTACGATCAATCCGTTTCACTCGAAACCACTTATGCTTTCCGCGACCACCCAGTGATGAAGTTGCTCAATCTCAGACTCGACTGGGATACGTGGAAGGAGCAGGCCGAGGATAATGGGTACGAGACTGAAGATTATTCGAGCGCCGATGATTATGAAGGGATGGTCTTGAAGAAGACGTTCCGCAATGTGGATGAGTTACAACAGATTAAAGAAGAATGGAAAACCGGTCCAGCCGGAATTCTCGTCCCACCTGACATTCAATTCGATATCGAGCAACGAGAGGGCATCTGGTTCGACTCTTACACGATGCAGACGAACCTCGATCTTCGACTAGATCAGGTTGACTTACCTGGTGTCGAACTGTCGGGTTCACCTAAGAAATTAGCTGAACGATATATCCGGCAAGCCGATATCCGCTTTAATTTAACCGTTCCGACCGGCGTGTTCGTGGAAGACGGGACTGGTCTTGACCTTCGCTCCATGAAGCATGTCGAGTGGCAAGTGTACGGAGGACGCCAAAATAATTTAACACTCGTCGCCCATGTGCCAAACGTTAAAGCATGGGTGATCACCATCACCGTATTTGTCGCTGCGATTATTTTAGGGTATTTCATTTGGCGTAAATATCGAAAAAACATCGGTAACCCTAGGGAAACATCGATTCGTTCGCGCCTGTTAGGGTTATTGATTGTCTCCCTTTCACTCGTATTGATTGTCGGGACATTCCGACAAGAATTGGCGAATGAGCGACAAACCGAGGCGATTCGCCAAGCGTCGCAGACGAACGAGTTTATCCCTACTTTCGCGGTGCATGGTCTACTCGGGACTGACCGAACGTTCCTCCGCTTCTCGCAAGCGATGGAAGAGAGTGGCCAAGCAACCGACGGTGCCCTTTGTACGGTTACCGTCAAAGGAAAAACCGACTGCGAAATTTATGACTACAGCTCGAATCGTCCAATCGTTCGAATCGAGTTCGAGGATGCAGAAGCTTCTTTGAACAATCAAACAAAATGGTTAAATTCAGCCATTGAAACGTATAAGAAAACGAGAAACCGCTCATTCGATCGCATGTATATCCTCGGTCATAGTATGGGTGGCGTTGCGGCTGCCAACTACATTTTGAACCAGGAAACATACATCGTCGATAAGTTCGTCACGTTTGATAGTCCATTCGGCGGCACTCGACTCGCAAACTTTGGCCTATCGGCTAGTAACTTTGGAATCAACACAGGTAGCCCTGCCATCCGTGACTTATCACCTAACTCGGACGGGCTACAAGCGTTCCAGTCAAAACTTGAGACATGGCCACGATCCGTACAAGTGCTATCCTTCTCTGGACGAGGCGGCGAGTTTAATCTGATTGAGCCGTCAAGTTCTCTGTTACTCGAAAAGTATACGAATAACATTCAGACAGAGACCGTACCGTACGATCACTTCTCGCTTCACCGTAAGAGTGACGTCTTGAAAGAGTCTGGGAAATTCTTATACGAATACACGAACGAGTTTAATCCAATCGAGACGAACTAACGTCAAAACAGCTATCCCCAATTTGAGGATAGCTGTTTTTTTAGTACGTCATCGTCCATGTTACTTTTTGAAGCCAATACATCACGTACTTTCCGAGTGGGATGTCGGTTTGAATCTCGTCATATGCCACTGTGTACGTTCCATTCTCGTTATTCCATAAGCGATTGAAATAATCGTCTACCTCGTCAAAGAAAGCTGTATCCTCTTCTCCTTTTACTTCGACATCTGCCTCGAGGTTGTAGTCGTTCATATTCCGTGTCGTATAATTCCCAGAACCTAGGACGACCGTCTTCTCTTCCCCGTCCACATAGAGGATTTTTGGATGATATTGTTCTTTGCCGACCTCATACCAACGAATTTCGATTTGTTCAGGATTGACGGTATTCAGTTCTGCCGTCACAGGTAAGTTCGGCAATCCCGATTTTGAACGACCGAACGCGTTCGTATTCGGGTCGAGAATCATGTTCACGGTCACGCCTCGACCGGCGGCATCTTCAATCGCTTGAATGATATTTCGATCAGCCAAATAGAACATACCAATCCATATCGTATCCCCTTCCGTCGCCCCGTTCATCGCATCGAGCACTGACTCCTGGATTTTCCCTTCCGTGACGTAACGAATCTCCATCGGCGCCTCGGTCGGTTCGCTCTCAATCGTTGACAACGCCTCATCATCCGGGAAACGCCGCGCATCGCCTTTGGAGAACGTCGCGACCGCTTGCTCCCCTTCCACAATTTCTTTTAAAATAGGGCCTTTTAAATGGACACCGACGTTAGAGTGATATCCACTTGCATCATGCGGGTTCGCCGATAGAACAAACCCTTCATTTTCTGTCACCATCACTTTTCGATGGTTCGCTTTAATATTCAGTAATCTTAAATACGCCCGGACGGTAATATCCGGTGCCGACGAGGCCATCGGATTCGGCAACCAGCCGTCCTGACTATTGCCAAACCATTGAATCGCCATCCGATAAAACGTGGAGTACAGAATGTTTGGGTCACGAAGTGCATCGAGATTCGTGTAGACAACTTCGACTCCCGCCTCTTCAAGTACATCGAAGTGGTCGGAAACGTGTCCGTTATACGTCGTATTGATGTCGTCTGTAATAAAGACGACTTTCAAATCCGGGTATCGCTCCATTTGCTCTAGCAGCGCTGATGACAATCGCGCCGTGATATCCGGATATTGCCGGTCTTCATTCGAATAAGGGTTGAATAAGAAAAAGTCCATGACGATATATTCCTCGGCTTCCTGAATTGCTCGCTCGACTTCATCAAAAATTTCTTGCTCGACAATCTCTGTATCTTCCCCTTGATATGTCAAATCATGAAGAAAATCGATTTGATCATCTGAAATGAGATAAGGTTCAGATTGTCGTGACACTCCTTCCGGTAACGGTTTCACTTGATGATACACAAGTGTGATGAGAAAAATGACAGCGATAATGACCAATCCCCACTTGAACCATCCTTTTTTCCCTTTTTCTTTAGCCATGAGTTCCCCTCCTCCTTTGCGGTTAAAAAAACAGGCTGTAGTCACCTACAGCCCGTTCAATCATACTTCCATAATAATCGGCAGGACCATCGGGTGTCTCCGCGTCTTTTGTGCCAAATATGGTGTGAGCGTATCGGATACGAGTTGCTTCATCTCCGACCACTTCATCTGTTTATTTGACAACCCTTGCTCGACGGTTTTCTTCAACAAACGTTCGCCGTCGCGAATCAAGCTACCTGATTCACGCATATAGACGAACCCACGTGAGATGATATCCGGTCCTGAAACGAGTTTACGTGTCTTGCCATCGATACTGATAACAACGACGACGAGTCCATCTTCAGAAAGGATACGACGATCCCTTAATACAATATTCCCGATATCGCCGATTCCATTCCCATCAATGTAAACGGCGTTCGCAGAAATTTTACCAGTGACCGCAGCCGACTCAGAATCGACAGCGAGCACTTCTCCGTTATCCATGACGAAGCTATTTTCTTTCGGAATCCCGACTGATTCAGCAAGCTCCGCATGTTTCTTCAGCATGCGATACTCTCCGTGAATCGGCATAAAGAATTTTGGATTGAGAAGACGAATCATTAACAACTGTTCTTGTTGTGAACCGTGTCCAGACGTATGAATGTTCGTCAATTTCCCGTACACGACGTCAGCCCCTGCTTTATACAACTGGTCAATCGTCTTCCCGACCGAGATGGCGTTCCCCGGAATCGGAGAAGATGAGAAGATGACCGTGTCTCCTGGGATAATCGACACTTGACGGTGTGTTCCGTTCGCGATACGACTAAGCGCGGCCATCGGTTCACCTTGTGAACCGGTACAAAGAATGGCAATCTCGTTCGGGTCATAGTGACGCATTTGATTCGCTTCAATGATCATCCCTTTCGGAACGTTGATGAATCCGAGCTCTTGCCCGATCGTCATGACTTTCTCCATGGAACGACCGAAAATCATGAGATGACGCCCAGTCTCAGCACAAGCATCGACGACTTGTTGTAAACGATAAATGTTCGATGCGAATGTGGCGAAGATGATTCGACCGTCCGCTTTACGGAACGTCTCGCTAATCGTCCCCCCGACGACGCTCTCACTCATGGTGAAGCCTTCGACTTCCGCATTTGTCGAATCAGACAAGAGGCAGAGCACGCCTTCTTTTCCGATTTCCGCCATCTTCGCGAGGTCGGCAGGTTCACCGACTGGAGTGAAGTCGAACTTGAAGTCACCTGTATGGACGATGTTCCCCTGTGGTGTTTTGACGACAACACCGAGCGAGTTCGGAATCGAGTGCGTCGTCCGGAAGAACGAAATGCTCGTTTTACGGAACTTGATGAGTGAATCCTCATCGATTTCGTGGAGTTCCGCTTCACGCAACAATCCATGCTCCTCGAGTTTTACTTTAATCAAACCGAGCGCAAGTTTCGTCGCATAAATCGGTAATTGGACTTGCTTGAGTAAGAATGGAATTCCCCCGATATGGTCTTCGTGACCGTGCGTGATGAATACCCCTTTTACCTTGTCCTTGTTTTTAATCAAATACGAGTAATCCGGAATCACATAGTCAATCCCAAGCAAGTCATCCTCTGGGAACATGATTCCCGCATCGATGACGATGATTTCATCTTGGAATTGAACAACGTATGTGTTCTTCCCGATTTCTCCTAGTCCGCCTAATGCGAACACGGCTGTTTGGTGGTTCTTAACAAACTTCATTTAATCTCTCCTTACTTCAATTATTAATACATCTATGTGAAACATAAGTGATTCTCGAATATGTCCGTAAGATTCTTTTTTCATTATAGCTCATATCATGGCAATATTTCACTAACGATGTGATATTCGTGGTAGTTTCCCTATTTCGTGTTATCCTTTTAGTGGGATCGAAAAACATATTTTTTAGACAAAGAGAAAGAATGGTGAATCAAATGGAAGATCAAAAAGTTGTTTTTTTCGACATTGACGGCACACTCTTGCATGAAGGTAGCTATATTCCACCTTCAACGATTTCAGCGATTCAAGCGCTTCGTGAAAACGGCGTCGAGACATTTATCGCGACGGGACGAGGACCAGCGATGTTATCAGATATCCCGGAACGTGTCGGAATCGATAGCCTCGTTTGTTACAACGGTCAAATCGTCGTGCATAAAGGTGAAATCGTGTATCGCAACACCCTGTCTAAAGATGCGCTCGGTCGTTTGACGACTCATGCCGCTTCGAACGACCATACTCTCGTCTACCTGGGACAAGATCGCGGCGGCGCTTCAAAACCGGATGACGCCATCGTCAAGCAATCACTCGGAGAACTCGACATGCCGATTCCTCGCTACGAACCAAACTTCCACGCAGAAGAAGACGTCTATCAGACGCTCCTTTACTGTACACCTGAAGATGAGCATCACTATCTCGATGCCTATCATGAGTTCGACTTCATCCGCTGGCATCCACATGCGATGGACGTCATCAATAAAGGTGCTAGTAAAGCCGACGGCATTCGTCACTTTATCGAAGCGAACGGTTATCGACTTGAGAATACGTACGCGTTTGGAGACGCTTTGAACGACTTGGCCATGCTCCAATATGTAGGGACAGGGATTGCCATGGGAAATGCTCGTTCTGAAGCGAAAGACGTTGCGGACTTTGTGACGAAATCGATTCTTGAAGATGGCATCGAATATGGATTGAAAGCGATGAAATTAATGTGAACTACTCGCCACTTATTTGCCTCACAAATTGAAGGGGGAGCTTCTTGGGAAGACCGTACTTTTACTAGCCACGGTTGTTTACCAAGCTCGTCGGGTGGTTCCCACCCTGAAGGATGTTCAGTCGGCCAACATCAATAGGTTGATGCTCGCGTTGATGTCACGGTCATGATGCGCGCCACAGACACATGTCCATTCACGGACATCCATCGCCTTCTTCTCGCCCTTTACGCCGCAAGTGGAGCAGATTTGAGTGGATGCGTACCAAGGGTCTGCCTTGATGAGTGTCCGTCCGTAGAAGTTTGATTTGTATTCGAGTTGACGGACGAACTCGTACCAACTGACATCGCCAACCGATTTGGCTAAGCGTCGGTTCTTCATTATGTTGCTCGATTTCAATGTCTCCACGACGATGACTTGGTTCTCGTCAACGATTCGTCTCGACAGTTTGTGGAGGAAGTCCTTACGTTGATTCGCAATCTTTTCGTGTTTCTTCGCCAAAAGTAACTTGGCTTTTTCACGATTTTCACTCCCAATCTTCTTGCGTGACAGCGCGCGTTGCGCCTTCTTGACCTTCGCTTCGGATTGTCGGAGAAAGCGAGGGTTGTCAATCTTCTCCGAGACCATCGCATCGTTCGTCATGATGGCGAAATGTTTTAGGCCGAGATCGATCCCGACCTTGTTCTCGGCTGGAATCCATGGTGCATCCTCTTGATCGACGAGGATGGAGACAAAGAACTTGCCTGTCTTGGTCATCGAGACCGTCGCCGACCGGATGACGCCCTCGAACGGGCGATGTTGTGTGAACCGCACGAACCCGACCTTCGGCAGCCGGACTTTTCCCGACTCGATGCGGATCGTGCCGTGCTGGTTGTTCGTCGTGTAGGAGGCACGCGACCGTCGTCTCGATTTGAAGGCCGGGAAGCCGCCCGTCCCGGCGAAGAACTTCGCGAACGCGGTGTCCAGATTCAGCTTCGCATTCGCGAGCGCGAGACTGTCCGCCTCGGCGAGGAACGGGAACAGAGGCTTGTAGGAGGCGGGTGTCGCCGGTTTCCGTCTCGTTCCGCTCCCCGCCTTCGCCTCCTCGCGGATGGCGATGCGGTCCTCGAGCAGCTTGTTGTAGATGAATCGGGCGCAGCCGATCGTCTTGATGAGGAACTCGGCCTGTGCCGGCGTCGGGTGGAGCTTGTATGTGTAACCTTTCAGCATGTCCGTCCCTTCTCCCTCCAGAAGATCGTGATGTGTCCTCCTCATCCGATACCCGCGGAAGGGGAGGGAGAATCTGACGGAATCACGAACTTCTGTTCGTCACATCTGTCACAGGGAAAAAGAGTTTTGGACCGGGCGATTCATCCCCCACCTACGCCAGGATACACCCCGAGACGCTTAGAGGAGGGAGAATTCTCGCCTGATTTAGTTAAAAAAGAGACCTCTTGCGTCAAACCGCCGAGTTGGATCAATCGATTCAACGATCACGGTATCGCTCAAGAGGTCTTTTTTTATTTCGAACGTAACGTCCGTTCAAGTCTGTCTAAATCGGTATCTTTTCCGATGATAATCAAAATATCTTCTGATAAGATCATCTCATCCGCCTGCGGCGAAATGATGACATCATCATCACGACGAATGGCGACAATGTTGACCCCATACTTCGCACGGAAGTCCAAATCGATGAGCGATTTGTTCGATAACTTATCTGACGCTTTAATTTCAACAATCGAATGTTCATTTGATAATTCAAGATAATCTAAAATGCTCTGGCTCATCAAACCGTTTGCGATTCGAACACCCATGTCACGTTCTGGGTGGACGATATTATCTGCACCGATGCGACGGAGAACTTTTTCATGGTAATCGTTTGTCGCTTTGACAGTGATGATTTGGACGCCAAGTTCTTTTAAGATCAACGTCGTTAAAATCGAAGCTTGAATGTTTTCACCGATGGCAACGATGACGTGTTCAAAGTTACGAATCCCCAAACTCTTCAACACGTTTTCATCTGTCGTATCCGCGATCACGGCATGAGTGGCCAAACCCATGAACTCATTGACGCGTTCTTCATCTGAATCGATGGCGAGGACGTCATATCCGTTTGAAGACAACTCACGGACGATTGACCCACCAAACCGCCCTAATCCAATGACTGCAAATTCACCTGTCATGATATTACATCCCTTTCCTACACATGTTTTCTTCTTGATTCTTCGTTCAGTGTAACTGATTCCACTTGAAAACTCTATATAAAAAAACAAGATGGGATCTCCTCCGTATGAAGGAATTCCCATCTTTTCAATCACGCTTTTCCGCTCGAACGTTTCCCACGTACATAATCGTTGTCAAACAGGAACAAACGGAGCAACAAGTAGAGCGCCGGAACGAGAAGGAGCAACCCTAAGATGAATACGATGACGAGTGCCACCGCCATCGACTCGTTGACGACACTTTCATTGATATCGATATACGGATACAAGATATACGGTAAGTGTGAATATCCGTAGCCGAACCATGCCATGAAGAATTGTCCCATGACCATCAAGAAAGCAATCCCGTAATTTCGCTTCATATAAACGAATGAGACGGCAATCACGAAGAAGAGGAAGCTCATTGCGAACCACCACCAGTTTCCTCCTAAGATGCTCTCGTAGTGCCAAGCAGCTTGCGACTTCAAACCGAAGAAGACGAGCCCAGAAGCGATAATCGTCGGAACGCTCCAGAATAGCGCCCATTTTCTGACGAGTTCGACGGCATTTTGATCGCGTGCCTTGTCCGCATAGAACAAGAGGAACATCGCGCTAATATAGAGGACTGAAACAATCGCCAAGATGACGACTGTCCATGAATAAAAATTGGTGAACAACTTCGCGCCGTCAAAGAAGACGCCGTTTTCCGTCTCGGTGATGAATCCACCTTGACTGACCGTCAATACGGTCGACATCGAAGCTGGGATGAGTAATCCTGTGGCTCCGTATAGGAACATATACAGCGTGCTTTCTTTCGACCCATAGTTCGCGAATGCGTAAAAGCTACCGCGAATCGCGAGTAAAATCAACACGACGGATGCCGGAACGAGTAACGCCGTTCCATAGTAATAAGCTGTATCCGGAAAGAATCCGACAATCCCGACGAAGAAGAAGACGAAAAACACGTTCGTCACTTCCCACGTCGGTGACAAATACCGTTTAACGAGACGGTTCACCAAGTGATCCCGTTTTGTATAACGGCTATAGAATGCGAAGAAGCCAGCACCAAAGTCAATCGATGCGACGATGAGATAGCCGTATAGGAACGTCCATAAGACGGCAATCCCTAACTCTTGAATTTGCATGTCATACCCTCCGATCACACTTCATCCGCAAACATCGCTTCACCGCGATGTTCGGATTGATTTAGTTCTTTCCCTACTGGGTTCTCTTTGAACAGACGTGATAGAACGACCACCGTGACTGTCCCGAGTACCGCATAGAGGATCGCGAAAGCGACAAGCATCCAACCGACATTTGCCGACGTCGTAGCTGCTTCACTCGTACGCATCAACTCATAAAGTGCCCACGGTTGACGACCAAATTCAGCGAAGAACCAACCGAATTCAATCGCTGCCATCGCAAGCGGTCCACCGGCTGCAATCGCAAAGAGCATCGGTTTACTGAACTGGTTCAAACGTTTAATATAACGCCCTAATACGAATAGGAAGGAGATGAGCGCTAGAAGCATCCCGATTCCGACCATCGCATCAAACAAGTAGTGAACAAAGAGCGGTGGCTGGTCTTCTTTCGCAAATTCATTGAGACCTGTCACTTCATAGTTCGGAACACCACCGGCAAGAATAGAAAGCGCATAAGGAATCTTTAAGGCGCCTCGGACTTCATATCCGCCTTCACCGTCATCTTCTAACCAACCACCGAGAATCAATTCCGCCTCGGAGGAGGTTTCAAAATGCCATTCCGCTGCTGCTAATTTATCCGGCTGATATTGTGCCAAATACTTACCTGAGAAGTCTCCGACGAGTGCAGTCGCAATCGCAAAAATCAAGGCGACTGTCATTGTCAAGCGAAGACCTTTTTTATGATATTCGATTGACAACTTGTCGAGTTGATTACGACGTTGACGTAACAATTGTACAGCTGCAATCGCCGCTAAGATGAACGCAGACGTTAGAATCGCAGACGTCAATACGTGTGCCATCTTCGTTGGCATAGCTGGACTAAACATCGCTTCAAGCGGACTAACGTTCGCCAAACGACCGTCAACGATATCAAATCCTACCGGTTGGTTCATAAAGCTGTTTACCGTTGTAATAAAGAACCCTGAGAACAATGCACCGACTGCGACTGGAATCCCGAGAAGCATATGATGCCACGGATTTTTAAACCGATCCCACGTGTACAAGTAAATTCCGAGGAAAATCGCTTCAAAGAAGAAAGCGAACGTCTCCATGAATAGTGGAAGTGCAATCGTTTGACCCGCAACGCGCATCAAGTTCGGCCATAATAACGAAAGCTGTAGACCGATTGCTGTACCCGTTACAACCCCGACCGCTACGGTCACGACATAACCGCGTGACCACCGACGAGCCATAAGGGTATATTTCGGGTCTTTTTTACGAATTCCTAAAAATTCTGCCAATAAGATTAAAAGTGGAACCCCGACGCCGAGTGTGGCAAAAATCACATGAAAACCTAATGTGAGTGCCGTCAATGCTCGGCTCATCAGGACAGGATCTTGAAACATCTATTGATTACCTCCTATCTCTCTCTATCGCTTCGAACCCATGTATGAAACGACAATCACAGATGAATACCCTTCGATACTTCCATCATAATGATTTTATATTGCGCTGTAATGTCTCAATGCTCGAGTTTGCAAAATGTTCACATTTGAGCAATCGCCACAGAATTGTCGCTTTACATTCATATTTGATTCCCTTTTTGCTCACACTTCACTCTTTTTTGGGCACACTAAAAGCGGTCTCAACGGAGACCGCTTCGTATTATTGAATCATGACTGTGCGGAAATAGTGGTCAAACAATTCGATGGCTACTTCAATCGCTCGTTCGTCCGGGTTGAGTGTCGATTGATGGAGACCCGACCCCATATCGTTCACACCTAGCCAAACCATGAATCCAGGTACTTGTTTCAGCATATATCCAAAGTCTTCCCCTGTCATGGCAGGAACACACGTCTTATACGAATACCCAACCTCTTCAACCGCTTCTTCGAACTGATAAAGATAGCGCTCATCGTTGACGACCTCGTGATAGCGATTGCCGAATTCAAGGTCGATCTGAACGTTATACGTCATTTCGACACCGGCGATGATCTGACGAATCCGGCTCTCGAGCACAACCATCTCCTTGTCAGATAACGCACGTACCGTTCCATCTAACTTGGCTGTATCGGCGATGATGTTCTCTTTTGTTCCCGCTGCGACTTTCCCGATGCTGACGACCGCACTTCCCATCGGATCAATGTTCCGTGACACGATGGTTTGCAGTTGCATGATGAGGGCGGCTTGGACGATAACGGCATCAATTCCTGCGTGAGGGAATGCGCCGTGCCCTCCCTTTCCATGAATCGTAATATGGAGTTCACGTGCGCTTGCGAATAATACACCTGGTCTAGAAGCTACCATCCCGACCGGATATTCAGGCGCGACATGTAATCCAAATAGCGCGTCCGGACGGAAGTGATAGAATAATTCGGATTTCGCCATCGGCTCCGCCCCGCCTGGCCCTTCTTCAGCTGGTTGGAAGAAGACGACAAGATGGTGGTTGAACGGGACTTCGACCGCCCGTTTAATCAATCCGAGTGCGATGGACATATGAACATCATGACCGCACGCATGCATCATACCTTCATGAATCGATGCAAACTCCAACCCAGTCTCCTCGGTAATCGGCAACCCATCCATGTCGGCTCGATACCCAATCGTCTTCTCCCCGACGAGACCATCCACACGTACGAAAAGACCCGTTCGCCAGTGCGTGATATGAACACGTGGCGAATCGAGCGAACGGATCAGTTGTTCGAGAGTCGCCTGTGTTTTGAATTCTTCATATCCAGCTTCCGGGATTAAATGCAGTTGTCTTCTTGCTTCGATTGCCCAATTCATGATTCAGTCTCCTTCGTAACTTCTTCAACAATGTTCCAAAATGCTTGTACTTGTGCCAATTCCAACATCGATTCTGTCGACAGCATCCACGTGTCCCGAACAAGCGGGACACCACTCGAGGACGTCAACGGAATCTTGTTCATTTCATTGACATCTTTAATGGTCGACTCCGGTAAAATGGCGAAGCCTATTCCATGTAACGCCATCTGTTTACACGTTTCAATCTGATCGACGACGAGTGTGGTGAGCGGCGGGCTCGAAAATCGTTCCTGCCACCATTCTAATATTTCCTGGTAATATGTCGAGTCGCTCTTAAATTGAATAAATGAGCGTTCGTTATTTTTTAGTTGGGAGAGGTCTGTCATTTTTAAATCGACCAAGTGTAAGGAGTCAGAGAAAAGCTTCATGCGCTCCCCGCGCCAATCCGGATTTCCTCGAATGATGCCGATATGAAAATTCTCTTCAAGCATGTAACGCATCATTTCACTCGACCATCCGGTGACTAACTTGACACGGACAGACGGATATCGCTCTACGAACGTCTTTAATACTTTCGGGAGCCAATACTGACCCATGATGGAAGCGACGGCAATCTTTAACGTGCCATATACTTCTCCCGGATTTGCTGTCAGCTCGCTTCGTAACTCTTGTTCTTCACTGTACATTTTCTTGGCGAACTCGATGATCTTCTCCCCATCTGGCGTCAAGGCAAGACCACGTGTCGAACGGACAAAAATCTTTTTTCCCCATTGATGTTCGATGGTCACGAGCCGTTGACTGAGCGCCGGTTGAGAGACGAATAACCGCTCCGCCGCTTTGCGCATATTCAATTCTTCTGCAAGGATAATCAACACTTCTACTTCCGATACTTGCATGACGTCACCTGTTTCTCTATCGTTTGAAAGATTGTATACTGAATAAGTATTTGTTTCAATGTATCATATCATGTTTATTCATCAATTTGATTGTTAGGAGGAAATCTGATGCAACGTCATCATTTCGCCTTTATCGTTGCGACCGTCGCGACGCTTGGCAGCCTTTACTTCTCTGAAGTCATGCTCTTTTTACCATGTAAACTGTGTTGGTTCCAACGTATTTTTATGTATCCACTCGCCATCTACTACTTGACGATCATGCTGACCGCCCGCGATGTGAATCGATTGTTCGTCGGAATCATGGCCGGCGCCGGCTGGTGTATCAGTCTTTATCACGTCATCCTAGAACGTATTCCGAACGGAGAAGCCTTCTGCACGAACGACTGTCTCATTCGCTGGGTGAATTACTTTGGTTTTGTTACCATCCCACTTCTCAGTTTTATCGCCTTTACATGTATTCTCATCATTCAATTTGTCCCGTTCAAAAAAGCGTAAGACATACAAAGGAGAAGCCGTCATCAAGACAGCTCCTCCTTTTCTTATTGCCACCACTCGTCGTATAGTGAAGCAGGCATATGATGCTTATGACGTGAACGTTTGAAAATCGTCTCAATCCGCTCTGCAATCACCGGATCGATAGATTTACCTTCTAAATAATCATCTAATTGGTCATATGTCATGCCAAGCGCCACTTCGTCAGGAAGTCCTGGACGACCATCTTCAAGATCTGCTGTCGGCACTTTATAAATGACTCGTTCATGCGCCTCTAGTTCGTGAAGCAACGCTTTCCCTTGACGTTTGTTCAAACCAGTCAACGGTGTGAGGTCACACGCCCCGTCTCCGTGTTTCGTATAGAATCCCGTCACATATTCCGCTGCATGGTCCGTACCAACGACAAGGGCACCAAACGTTGCCGCGATGTCATATTGCGCCTTCATTCGTTCACGCGCTTTCGTGTTCCCTTTATGGAAGTCACTCAACTCAAGACCCGTCGCTTGTCGGAACGCTTCTACCGATGCGTCGACGGCAGGCTTGACATTGACAGTGAGGGACTTGTCCGGACGGATGAACTCGAGGGCGAGTTGGGCATCATCTTCATCATGTTGTTCGCCATACGGTAACCTTACCGCATAAAACGTGTAGTCCCCCGCATCTTCTGCTCGTAGTTCTTCCATGGCGAGCTGACACAGTTTCCCTGCCAAACTCGAGTCTTGTCCACCTGAAATCCCAAGGACAAGTCCTTTTGCACCGGCACGTTTCACATACGCTTTTAAGAAATCGATTCGTTGACGAATCTCCGCCTGCGGATCGATGGTCGGTTTGACATGTGTTGATTCGATAATATGTTGTTGCATGAATGACCCTCCCATAATTCTCTCATTTCGTTTTATTGTCTGATAATTCACAAACCCCGTCAACTAGCGATATACAAAAGAAAGACGGAAACAATCGTTTCCGTCTCATGATTATTGAATTTGGAATGACGTAACTTCTCCACCAATCGGTGTCAATTCGAGGAATAATTTTTGACCTTCCGCTGGTGCTTCATCGAGCAATACACCAAATGTGAAGCTTCCGCCTGTTACTTCTGCCGCACCTTGTGCAAACAAGTTATGTCCGTCTGACACAGACCATTCAAACTCTACTTCTTCCGTGAAGCCACTGACTTGAATCATCGTATCATTCATATCGATTGTCACATCGCGGAACGCACCGTCTGTTTGCGGTTCAGATGCAGGTGTTTCTTCTGGCGTTTCTGTAGTGTCCTCTTCTGGCTCTTCTACAGCCCGTTCAACTGTGAAAGACGTCTCATCCGTCACAGCGATTTCTGGTGCCCCATCGACTTGACCGAGTCCGATCACTTCGACCGAGTATTCACCAGCTGCCAATTCTAATGGGAATACCTCATCAAAGATCTTTTGTTCATCCGCTTCCCACGTCTCTTCGATAATCGATTCCGTGAACATATATTCGCTACCATAGTCAAACACGGTTTCGTCCCCTTGTTTGATAATCAATTGGAAGCGTTGTGATGAATTGAACGTCACCTTCGCCGCCTCTTCATTCGGGTTTGTCATCTTGACAGTTGCCGATAATGTATTGGCTGAAGCATCATATGCCATTTCCGTATCAAGTGTTAATGGAGCTGGTGGTTCAGACGAATCGCTATTCACTTGACTCGGTTTCGCCTCTTCTTTTCCACATCCTGCTACGACTAGTATGATTGCCGTCACGACGGCGAGTAACCAAGTTTTTTTCATGGATCCCACTCTCCTCAACAAAATAAAAAAACGTCTATAGCACTAGTGTATACAATGTGCAGACGTTTGTAATGATTTTCCTTATATTATTTACCTTTTTTACGAAACTTTAGCTTGTTCCATGTACTGTTGCCAACCGGTCATGAACAACGAATCAGCGATATCGAGATCAGACCGGACTTGAGCCGAAATGGAGAACGTCTCACTATGCATCGATTCAAACGTGACGACCATCGTCTCTCCCACCACTTCTTTATAAGCTACAAGTTCAGGCGTTTCTGCAAACAACATCATAAGTATGGCTCCTTTGTTCATCTGTGATAAACCTAGTGTACCAATCTGAAACCAAGATGTAGGTCCTATCGTTCGACAGGGTAACAGTGACGTTTTACCTATTGTCGAAACGCTTACATCAAATGTTAGTCAAATGGTGAAATGTGCATATAAGATATCGAAAAAGAGAGGAAATCCGCCTTGCGGACCCCTCTCCTTTCCTGAAAATGTAAATGAAATTGATTCATAACATGTCGAACGAAACATCACTTCGTACGGTTTGAAATTTGTTGCCATACTGTTCCGAGAGCCGTTTCTCCGCTTGTAATGCGTTCTTTCGCGAGTCGTGCCTGCAACGAAACTTCAAATTCGCGGTCTTGTTCAGCAACCGTCAAAGCCGGAACAGCGCGTTCGTCTCCACAATCAAACAAGAAACGAGCCGCACGCCAACGAACGAGTTTATTCTTGTCTTTCAGCGCTTCAATCATCGAAGGTTGAGATTGAGGTAACGCCCAATCTGAGACCGTATCCCCGGCCGTACGTCGCACAATCGGAGATGCATCTACGAGTGCTTGTTCAATATATGTGACATATTCCTCACGACGTTCTTCAAACATCCCGATCATGACGACAGCTTGTCGGCGAATCGCCATCACGGAATCTTCGAGAGCACGGCGGAAATACACCATATTCTCGTCTTGGATGTCCAATTCATCCAAGAAAGCCATCCGGTCTTTCCAATTGTCAGATTGCAAGTGGTTCGCATTTGCTTCAAAGTCAGCCTCTCGCCCAAACGCTCGAGCCACGATGCGCTCTACACGTTCTTGTGGATACGCAGCTTCTAACTCTTCTTGAGCGACGACACTGACCTCATCCAATTCACCGTAGCGTGGGGCTTGCTCCACCCAACGGCGGTCTTGAATGACATTCTTCACTTGTGCTTGAACTTCCATGGCCGCGTCGACGAATCGTTTCGACAGTCCGATCCGTTTTTCCTCGTCCCCTTTGACGAGTTTCAACTGCATCGGGACATCGAGCACGAACTGAACGGATACATGGACCGGTTCATAGTCTGTATCCATCTGTGCAGATTCGACTTCCTCGACTTGTTCCCCGAACGCCCGTCGGATTTCATTCATCACGTCATGCCAGTCATGTTTTGGATGACGCTCGACAGCGAGAAAATCAGATACCGCATATACGGATTTGACGCCTCGAAGACCAACGATTTCTTGAATAATCGTTGGGGCATCGGTACTCGCTTTGTCGTATGTGGTACCTCTCCCTTCAAATGGAGGGTCCACAATAATCTTCAAGTTATTCGGACTTGGTGTCGGTTCAATTGCTACTAGTTTCATCCTCATCACCTCACTCTCAATCGTGACGAAAATGACAAAAAAACGCAAGCGAGTCGCTTGCGTTCAAGTCACCCATCTATTCTATTTAGAACAACGCAATAAACTGTTGGAGTGAATACGTCGTACCATCCACAGTAAACGTGTCGTCCTCTGAAATCGGTTCAAGGAAGAAACGTTTTTCACCATTCTCTTTTACGTAACCAAAAATATGATTGGATTGATAGAACAATTCAACAATCGTCATCCGTCCAAACGTCATTCCATCGTTCATTACCGCCCGATCACCTAATTCGCCGCCATTGTACAGTTCGATGTAAGTTTCCATTTTGGTGTCGCTCCTCTTGTGTTTGTTTTCACAATTCCTTTCTATCAAACAAAAAGAGCGACTTCAAGTTAATTTTTTGCGTTACGCTTCCAAAATTCAATCCATTTACGATACTCCGATAATGTTTTTTTGATTTGATGAATCGATTTCTCATCATGCAATCCAGTGTCATCAATCTTCTCTTTACAATGTGTAATGAAAATTTCATTTCCCGGTAAAACATTTGCACGATTTGTGGCAAATACTTGTCGGAGATGAATTTGACATCTGGCCGTTCCGAGGATGCCTGGTGAGGCACCAGCAATCATGACCGGTTTATCTCGAAGTGGCGTCCCCGGCTCGAGCGATAACCAGTCGATTGCATTCTTTAAGACACCAGGGATGCTATGGTTATATTCAGGTGTAACAATCAATAATCCATCGGCTTCTCGAACGGCTTGCTTCAAAGCGGCCACAACTTCCGGTTCATCCGGATCAATCAAATCGTCGTTGAACAGCGGGAGCTCGATGGAGACGACTTCAATATCAAAATCATCTTTAGCCAGTTCAATAATCGAATGCAAAAGAGCGGTATTAAATGATTTCTTTCGAAGACTCCCTGACATGGCGACTAATTTATATTTTCCCATTCTCTACCTCCTGAATCCACTGATTCACGATTTCCGCTTCCTCTTCAGGACCTTCCATCATCCCCATGTGACTGTATGGGACAATCACTTTCGTATGACTATCAGCACCTAAAAATGCCCGTGTCTCGTCCATATTCGGATCTTTCTCTCCATAAATGAATAAACCAGGGAGTTTAGTCGCCTGAACAGTATCGACTTCGTCTTCACGGTCACGAATTGCTCGTTGTGCGTTTACAACCCCTTCAACCGACATCTCGTATCCAATCTCGATTGCTTGTTCGATGAGTGCAGGATTTGACTCCTTCGAAAAGACATTCGGGATCATCCCGTCGATAAACGGCTTCACCCCTTCTTCAATGACTTTATTGATTGCCCCGTTCCGTTTTTCTTTTGCTTCTTCTGAATCAGAGGCAGCGGTCGAATGCATCAACCCAAAGCCGGATAGTTCTTCAGGATATCGACGAACGAGGTTGGTCGTCACATATCCTCCAAACGAATGTCCGATAACGAGTGGTTGTTCAAGGTTTCGGAGTCGAATCTCTTCCATGACCCAATCTGCGAACTGGTCCATCGTTTCTGGTCCGACTTCCGTTCCTGCATGACCCGGAAGTGTGAATGCATGAACTTCGGCATTCAATAACGGTTCTAGCTGTTCAAAATATGTTGGCGAACCGCACAATCCATGTAACAATACGAGTGCTTTCATATCATTGAGTGCTCCTTTTCTTCCCATTCTGTTTTGAGTAGCCGATACATCGTCAAATCCATGAACCGACCATGGCTGTATGCATAATCATGTAAGAGACCTTCTTCTATAAATCCGAGTTTTTGAACGAGGCGATTCGACCCTTCATTTCCTGGTGCCACCAAGGCGGAGATTCGGTGAAACTTGAACTCTTCGAATCCATGTTGGATGACGGCAGTCGCCGCTTCAAAAGCCACCCCTTGTCTCCAATAATGGGGCGAGACTTCGAATCCGATTTCAGCCCGGTAATACTGGGGTGTCCAATTATGAAAACCGATTGTCCCGATCAACTCGTTTGTCAATCGATCGCAGATGGCCCAGCGAATCGCTTTGCCTTGTTGAAACTGGTCTTTAAAATAGGCGATGACATTTTTCGCCTCATAAACAGCAAGTAACGGGTCCGACCCATAATAACGCATCACTTCTTCAGTGGATAAGATGGTATAAAGTGCTCTAGCATCACGCGGTTCTAGCTCTCGCAGGATAAACCGGGGCGTAGCGAGCTCAGGAAAACTACGTTTCAATCCCCACATGTGGAACCCGCCTTTCCTTTTCGTTTCCTCAAGTATACTTCTATTTTCCCAAATGTATCGAACTCAACCCTCTTGAACCGTCTCAAGATAGCGGAAATCATGTGTTTTTGCTACTATGAATGTAGTATGTCAAACCGAGGGGATACCATATGTCAAAACAACTCTTTTATTTAAAACAAGACCGAGATGTCCAGCGCTTTACGCTACATGGCGTGACATTGGCCGACATTACAGAGGCCCTTTCCGTCACGAGACCAATGATCATTTGTCGAACCGATATTAAAGGAATGAGGCAATCTTCTAGGTCGCGTTTCCGATATATCGAAGCGCATGAGCTCTCTTCATTCTCGTCTAAGTATTTAAATAACCAAACGACATTCACTGCAATTGATTTCCCAGACTACAATACGCTTGAGACGCTGTCGGATCACGAAATCGCAGAAATCCTATTTTTAAGTCATATGGAGCGCGGGATTAAGAAACCGTTTCTAGATTCACTTGATAATGAGATTGCGTTCTTCAATGAAGCGAACGACCGTCACAGCAGTCTCTACATCCGTGATTGGTCGACGATCAATCGTTTCGTTCAAAACATATTGCAAAGCAAATTGGACCGAGACATCCGAAACATTAGCTTCGTGCCGATTCCGCTCCCTGTCATCGATGAATTGCTCGATTTAGCACCTCAAGGACTCATCATCGATTTTGATCACACGAAACGAAGTCTATTCAATCGTCAAATCGTGATTTCCTTCTATGTGGCCGGTCGCTACGAAGACATGTCCGTCCTCGAAGAAGACTTTGATGCCAAAAAGGAATCGATCGCGCTGAAAGGACAATTGTTGTATCGTCGTCGCACGTGGCACATTGAACGGTTATAAGGTCATGGATGTAAGAAATGGAATCGAACCTCTGAAAACGAGGTTCTTTTTTGTTATTTTCAGACCGATTGTTTCAAGTCAATTCCCTTCATGAACGGGTATGAACGCTATTCTTAAAAATTGATAACAAATTGTCTTAATTTTTTGTTAAATTAACACTTTTCTTTTTCGGACGAGGCGTTATACTAGGAATAACCTTCTGGAGGAATGGAAGGCAATATAGAGAAAGCGAGGTGAAAATCTATTCATCACGCGGATGGATAGATACACGAAATGGAACAACTGAAAGTACAAGGAGTCTCTTCGTTCACCAAGTTTGCGACGAATGGAAAAATGCTGAAACTTAAAGATGCTCACGCAGGGGAACAACGCATTTCACTTCAGGATGCGACTGACATTCAAGTCTCTCTGCTCGACGAGGACCATTCGCGCTTCACTATATTTGGTCATGCCCACCCACTCGTGGAACTGACCCTTCCTCACAACTCTTGTGAAGTCCTCTATGCATGGTTACTCCACAAGATGAAACGACAAAAAATTAAACTCGCTTCGAACGCGTAAAAAAATGAGGTCTTGTCTCCAGATGGGAGAAAGACCTCATTTTTCATATTATGAGAACAATGAAACGAGCCAACTAACCAAAATACCGACGAGGGCAAAGTCTGAATCTCCAAATGTCGTACTTTCAAACCCGAGATTCCCCAAAAGCGGTAAGAGGAGAGCCGGTAAGAAACTGATTAATACCCCGTTGGCGATCGATCCAAGAATCGCTCCGCGACGTCCACCGGTAGCGTTCCCGAATACTCCTGCTGTCGCTCCTGTGAAGAAGTGTGGAACCAGTCCTGGTACAATGACAGCCAAACCGAATAAAGGTAGAAGGAACATCGAGAACAGTCCAGCTGCAAAGCTCGCTAAAAATCCGATGATAACCGCGTTCGGTGCAAATGGGAAGACGGTCGGGCAATCTAGCGCAGGTTTTGCGTTCGGTACCATCTTATCGGCAATCCCTTTGAAGGCCGGCACGATTTCTGCAATCAACATCCGTACACCGGCAAGAACGATATATACCCCTGCAGCGAATGTAATCGCTTGGATGATGGAGAAGACGATGTAGTTCGACCCACCTGATAATTCCGTTTCCACAAATGCTGGTCCCGCAAAGATGGCGACGACCACAAATAATAAAGTCATCGTCAACGAGACGGCGACGGATGTGTCTCGTAGAAAGCCAAGTTGCTTTGGTACTTGAATTTGTTCCGTCGAGTGCTCTTTGTTCCCGGCATATTTTCCGATCGTTCCAGAGATAAAGTAACCAAGTGAGCCAAAGTGTCCGACCGCAAAATCATCCGATCCCGTAATCTGTCGAACGAACGGTTGAAGAAGGGCTGGGAATAAGACCATACAAAGTCCAAGCAATACCGATCCAATGATGATCAAGAGTGTACCATCAAGACCAGATACGGAAAGAATGGCTGCAAGTAAGCTCGCCATGAATAACGTATGATGACCCGTCAAGAAAATGTATTTAAATGGCGTGATGCGAGCCAGCACGATATTCATGACCATCCCGAAGACCATGATCATAGCTGTTTCAACGCCAAATGCGTCTTGTGCAACTGCGACAATCGCTTCGTTGTTCGGGATGACTCCCCGAATACTGAACGCCTCGTCGAACATCTGTCCGAAAATATCGAGAGCCGCAATGATGACGCCGGCCCCCGCTCCGATAATCACGAACCCCATAATTGTCTTAAGCGTACCAGAGACGATGGAAGCAATGTCTTTCTTCTGTAAAACGAGCCCGATGAGTGCGAACAAACCGACCAGTATGGCTGGTGTCCCCAATATATCTCGCATAATCAAATCAAGCATAAGCGCTCCCCCTTTACGATGAATTCTTTAGTTATACTTTTCCTTCAAGTTTTGATTTAATTTCCTCAATGTTCATGACATTCTCAAGTGCAACGATTTCTTTCGCCCCATCATCGAGTGTGCCAATGATATCTTGTGCCCCAAGGTAAATGTCAGCAGGTTCAGTTCGCGCTGTCGCAATGTCTGTATGTGAAACATCCGCCTCTTTCCCCATTTGTTCAAGCGCTTTTTTCACGTTCAACTCCATAATGAAGCTTGACCCTAATCCGTTCCCACATACTACTAAAATCTTTTTCATTTTTCTTCCTCCTCTGAATATCGATCGAGTATCTCAACAATTTTCTCTACCGTGTCTGCTTCTAATACGAGGGACACGTCTTGTTCGTTTCCTAATAACTCTGTCAACTGTGCAAGTGCTTTTAAATGAGTAGTTTGATCAATGGCCGCGAGCACAAAGAATGCACGGACTGGTTTATCCCCTGGGAAGAAGACCGGTTCTGTTAGTTTTAGGACACTCATCCCCAGTTGATTCACACCATCCTCTGGTCGCGCATGCGGGATGGCAATCTGAGGCATGAGAACGATGTATGGACCATGTTCTACTACGTTCTCAATCATCGTTTCAACGTAACGTGTGTCGATCGATCCGTTTTGGACAAGTGGTTCGGCCGCGAGACGAATGGACTCCTGCCAATTCGACACATGATCGCGAATTTGAATTTCATCTTTTGTTACGAGTTGATTTAGCACGGGTTGTCCCCCTTTCCATTCATCTGTCGTCGTTTCATCTTGGATGAGATGATTTAATTCTTTTCTCAATTGCGATTCTTGATGGATCGTCGCATATTTTTTCACCACTTCGAGAATGTCAGACACATCTAATCGAGCGAGTCCCCCATTCGCAAGAAAGCGCTGATGAATTTGTCGCTTCAAAGCGAGTTGTTCGAGCCTTGTCGGAAGTGTCGGAACGAGTGTCACATGTGCCTGTTGTTGAACGGCCAACGGCAAGGGGACCGTTGTGAAAATCAAATCGACAAGTGGAGCAAATTCTGACACGTCACGTTGCGAGATTGGTGGTAAAAATACAAAGTCCGGAAATTGATTCTTCAAAATATGGTCGAGCATATGCGACACGCTAATCCCGCTCGGGCATACGACAATCGCTTTCATTTTCTCATCAAGATGTTGCCCTTGTTGATGAAGATGCGCTGCAAAATGCAACGTGAAATACATGACTTCCGTTTTCGGAAGTTCTGCCTGAATTTGTTTTCGGATTGGGTCGAGTGAACGATCGACAATCACATTCAATACCCGGTGCTCTTTCAATACATATCTTTCTAACTCTTCTGGCGGCATGACTTCAGTATGAACACGTTTAAGTGTCGCTTTGGCGTGAAGCACTAATTTCTCACATAATGCCTCCCGTTCAATGACACGTGTACAACTCAATCCCTCGAATCGCTCAATCACCTGAATCATCGTAGCAGCAAGGTTTTGTTGAACCGTTTCATCCATCTCTTCCGACACTTTCGGACCACTTTGGATGAGCATCATCAACATATCCCACAGTTGTGGCACATCTTGAAAGTGCGTCCTTACAGACTGTTCAACTTTTTCCGGCAACCAAGAGTCCTCATCACGAACGAATGTATCCGGCGATAATCTCGAACCAATCAGAAGGAAATAGGCCATTTTTTCGCGATGACTTTCCACAAATTGAAACTGTTTGAGGGTTTCAAACTGCTCAATCTGACGGACTCGCTCTTTGAACTCCTCTTGCCAATCGTCAAAGCATAGGTCGAGCAATTGTGAGAACGTCGATTTATCGAGTAATTGTTCAATCGTCCGATACACATACAACGTGATCGTTTGGAAATGACCGTTAAACCGATAGCCTTCTTTTCTCGTATAAGAGAAATCGAGACCGAATTGTGCAGCCTTTTTCTTGATCGTATTTAAACTTTCTTGAACGGTATATTTGGACACATCTAACAAATGTTGAAAGTGAAAACTTGAGAGAAACTCTTCTTGTGTCATGGCATAGAGCGTGATGACAAGCTCACGTTCTTCTTCTGACCAAACTAATTCCGCACGCTCCACTTGCTCAATCAATGCTTCTGTCACTGTCAATTCAATTTTTGCCCCATCCACCTTCAGATTGGATAGACCAGAATCATCAAGCCATTCCTGAATACGCTCTAGTTCATATTCGATTGTCCGACGAGAATATGGGAGCATCATCGTTAACGTTTCGATGGTCATCTGCTTTTCATGCAGGATGACATTTAATATTCGTTTACTTTTTTCATTCAATTGCATGGTAGAGGCCTCCTACACCTGTAGTATAAAACGAATCGACCCTAAAAATGTAAGCGGTTACGACAGACTTTTCGGAGACTCTTCCACAAACTTCTGTCTGTACATGAACACAAAGAAAAGAGATGAACGAATCGTTTCCATTCGTTCATCTCTATTTCGGTTAAGAAGTCGGTGCAACCGGATTGCGGCGATAAATTGTGATTCCGCCATGCTTGGCTTCGCCCACAACTTGGAAGAGCCAGCCTTTCTGAATCAAAATCGTACGAGCGTTCAAAAAATCTTCTCGGGGCACCTGGACTTCGTCCACTTCTTGATCAAGCAATTGTTGGAACTTCATTTCCCAATCAGTCATGTCCATTCTCCTTACGTGCGTCTTCTTCTCGAATCCATTCGAACAAACGTGACCCAGAATTCAATCGATTTGTCGCATCCCATAACTCGGTTGGGACGACGTGACCGGCATTGATGGTCTCATCTCCTGCAAAGACGACACGTTCATTCGTCATCTTTTCAAGATAGTCGAGCGCAAACGATAAGATTGACGTCTCTGAGACGTGCCCACTTCCCTGCAAGGCAAAATCGTATGACTCGTCTCGTTGATTATTCACGAGTAACGTTCGTCCCCCGTCAAGTAACGCCATCGGAGGGACGGCATCAACGTGGAAAACTTCATACGAGCGATACGTTTCCTCATCGTAAGCTAACAACGGGACAAATTGACGTTGACTCGTCCATTTTTTTAATTGGAATAAAATCTTCATGGAAGTGAACCACGTGGCCCCTTCCATTTTCTTCTCTACTAAGATCGTAGGGACCGACGCTTCATCCGCTTCTTTCTTTTGAACAAATAACCACTTCTCTACATCTACAACGACGATCAAACCGTTTTCCTCCTTATAACCCATTCAGATAAGGCGATCATAGTCAACGCAACGAGCCAGCCTCCAATCACATCACTAAAGTAATGGACGTTCAAGACGACTCGACTGAGCGACACCGCAAGGACGAGGCACACAAGTACGATGATAGCGAATGTTGACTGTCTCTTGCGATATAAGACATAAGCCATTAATCCATATAACGCCAGCGATCCTGATGCATGTCCACTCGGAAAGCTATATGTCGTCGCATCGAGGGACGCATCAATAAGCGGGCGATCGATTCCGTAAACGAGCTTTAGCACTTGTGTGAAAAGAAGAGTCCCAATCCCAACGAGCGCGAGTCGCCATGCCTCGACGCGGTTACCGCGCCAAAACCAAAATAATAAACCTAGAATTGAGAGCCCGACTATGACTTGAGCGCTCCCTAATTCTGTGACGTATGCAAATACACGATCGGGTAACGGCTGTAACAACTCATACACGAACGTATTCATAGGGCCGACTGCTCCCAAAACGACAAACACCGACACGATCACATATGCAATCGTCCCGGTGATGACCACCTGCATCGGTGTCAACTTCATCAATACAACCCTTTTCGTTCACGCATCTCTTCTTCTCCGAAGTCGACCATGTCGCGAAGACGGTGTGCCAATCGTCCAGACGCGTTCGCTGCAATCGCGCCGACGAGGTCGTCCATGAACGTATGCACTTGTCCGTCATCCATTTTCGTATCAAGTTGTTTGATGATGCCGATCTTAGCCTTGTCTAAGTACCCGAACGTCGTTACGGCAATCGAACCATATGTGTTCACGGCACCAATCGCAATCGTTTCATCCACTCCAAATAAACCTTCGTCAGATGCAATGATAGACAAGAGCGGTTCAGACAGTTGCCCCTTCTCCGCCAACATGTCGAGTTCCGATCCAACGAGAATGGCGTGTTGCAATTCGCGTTTATCGAGAACCGCCTCGACGGAATCCATGCAATCTTTCAACGAAAGATGCGGCGAGTAAGGCGCCTGCATCTGATAAACGATTTCGGCAATCGATTCAATCGTGACGCCGCGTTCGAGCAGGCGAGCACGAGCTGCTTCACGGACATCTCGTGAGTGTGGTACGTGTTTCATAATAGGCGCAGGATTAAAATCCCGCTTCACATCCCTTCGTTCAGAGAGTCATCATCTCTCTAGTTAATATAACCATTATACTGAAAAATCGAAAAAAGACGAACCCTGCTTTGACTTCCTTCATTAAATCGGTCATCATAAACATGTAGGTTAAACGATTAAAGGGGGAAGAGGAATGAAGATTGGGGTAGTCTTATTTCCGTCTAAACAAGTGCAAGATTTTGCGAACTCTTATCGAAAACGGTATGACACAAAATATGCGTTGATTTCACCTCACGTGACCATCAAGGAACGGACGGAGGTGTCCGAAGAAGACTTGCCAAAAGTACTGGAGTACTTGCAACAAGTCGCGGATTCGACTAAACCGATTCAGTTAAAAGTCGATGGTGTCCGCTCTTTTGCACCGACGAACAACGTGCTGTATTTGAAAGTGTTGCCGACACGTGAACTGTCTGCTCTGCAGCAGCGACTTCACGAAGACGTGCTCAGCCAGGCACCAAAATATGAATTCTTGCCACATATCACAATCGGTCAAGATTTGACCGATGCCGAACTGTTCGATGTGCTCGAACGGATGCGGATGGAGCAAGTTCATTTCGAAGAGACGATCACTCGGATGGCCGTCATGTACGAACTCGAAAATGAAACATGGAACGTCTATGAGACGTTCCGTTTCCGAGGCTAATCTTATATGCTCCGGTCGACAAAACGACCGGGGTTTTTTTCTTGCTCTTCTTCTAACCATTCTTCCCGTCGAGGTCGGATGCGTTGGACGCGTTTGATCCGCGTCACCGGTTCGATACTGGCTCGACCTGAAGGCTGGACTTGGCGGTTGACGTACTGAACGACAGTAAAATCAATCTGATAAGGACCCATGATCTGACCTCCTTCATAGGTACTTACCCCATTCAACCGCTAGATAATACAAAAATGGCGCATCACTGCGCCATTTCCCAAACTTATAAAATATGGTATCCGCTATCGACGTGAATGACTTCACCCGTGACGCCGCTTCCCATTCCCGAGAGAAGGAAGAGTCCTGTCGACGCTACTTCTTCTGCAGAGACGTTTCGACGTAACGGCGCTTTTTGTTCAAGCTCCGAGAGGATACTGTTAAAGTCGCCTACCCCTTTAGCCGACAAGGTACGAATCGGACCAGCTGAGATTGCATTGACGCGAACACCGTGCGGACCGTACTCGTTTGCCAAGTACTTGACACTTGAGTCAAGCGCCGCTTTTGCGACACCCATCAAGTTATAGTTTGGAACGACGCGCTCCCCACCGAGGTATGTCAACGTGATCACTGAGGCATCAGATGCGAAATATGGTTTCGCCGCTTTCACGACAGCCGTCAAACTGTACGCCGAGATGTCTAACGCCTGCGCGAATTGTCCACGTGTCATTTCCGAGAATTCGCCGCGAAGCGCTTCTTTATCCGCAAACGCGATCGAGTGAGCAATCCCTTGAATCTCCCCTGCTTGTTCATGGATTGAACGGAATGTCGTTTCAATCGCTTCATCATTTGTTACGTCACACTCGAGCAAAATCGCTTCTTGTTTCAACTCGCTCGCAAGTGATTCAAGACTTGATTTGAAACGTTCTGCCGCATACGTTAATACGAGCTTCGCTCCCGCTTCATCAAGTGTTTTGGCAATCGCCCATGCGATGGAACGCTTGTTGGCAATCCCCATGACGACATAAGTTTTATTCGTTAACGTTGGAAAAATTGACATCATAAACTCCCCTTTTTAGTACCTGGTGATAATATCTGTTCTCAGATTACAGAAAGGTTTCTGTTTTGTCAACCGGCTCGTTTCGTATTGCGATTTTTTTAAGTTGCGGTAAGATAAAATACGTATAGAAAGGGTGACTCGACTCCATTATGAACCGTATTCAATCATATTTTAAAAGTTTAGACACGACGCTGTTGACCATCGTCTTCCTATTGATGATCATCAGCCTCGGTGCAATCTATACGGCACAACCGATGTTGCCGACCCGACTTCAACATATCAACTTCGCTCTCGAACAGGGTATTCGGTACGTCATCGGCTTTTTCGCGATGTTTGCCATCATGACAATCGAGTATGAACAGCTCCGAAAAATCCATTGGTACTTATATGCATTCGGTCTCCTTTTGCTCGTCGGACTCATCCCGCTCCGCGATACGACACTCGTTCCGAACATTAACGGAGCGTATGGATGGTATAACGTACCTGGATTCAGTTTCCAACCGGCAGAGTTCATGAAGTTGTTCCTTCTCATTTCAATGTCAACGATTGTATATGACCACAACAAGCGATACGGCTCGTCTCAACTCGACACGTGGCTGTTAGTCAAATTGGTGTTAGTCGCCATTCCACCGCTCGGTCTGATTGTGACGCAACCGGACTTAGGTACTGGACTCGTCTTGATGACGATGCTCGGCGCAATCATCATCGTCTCCGGTATCGGCTGGAAATGGTTACTCGGTCTGTTCAGCGCAGCCGCTTTGACCATCGGAACGTTCATGTATTTGTTCTTCTCTCATTTTGAAGTGCTACAGGCGTTCGTACCAGGTCACGCCCTGAACCGATTCCAGGCATGGATCTATCCTTATGAGTATTCGGACGACTTGGCGTTCCAGCTGATCAAATCATTGCAGGCGATTGGATCCGGTCAAATGTTCGGAGCCGGATATGGACAAGGACTCGTCTATTTACCGGAATCACAGACGGACTTCATCTTCGCTGTCATCGCCGAGCATTACGGGTTCATCGGCGCAGCGCTCGTGATCATCGTCTTCTTCTTGTTCCTCTATCGCATGATTCATATCGCGCTTGAGTCAAGTAGTGCGTTCGGAAGTTACATCGTCACCGGCGTCATTGCGATGTTCACGTTCCAAGTCTTCCAAAACATCGGGATGACAATTGGTGTATTACCGATTACCGGACTCACCCTTCCGTTCGTCAGTTACGGAGGAACGGGGATCATCATGAACATGATTGCCATCGGTCTTGTGATGAACGTAGCCTCTAAATCAAAAACCTATATGTTTGATGACGATTGAAAAATCCCTTCAAGGCTATAATGACCTTGAAGGGATTTTGTTATAGATATTGAAAGTCTTCCGGGATTGGTGCTTCAATCATCACTTCTTTTCCTGTCAACGGATGAATAAAGCGCGCAGAGGCGCTGTGAAGGGCGTGACGTGACATTCGAGCCGCTCCCCCATACATCGAGTCCCCAATCAGCGGATGACCGATATGACGCAAATGAACGCGAATTTGATGGGTACGTCCCGTCTCGAGTCGAATCGTCAACAATGAGTCGCCACCAAACTGCTGACAATCGAGTATGTGTGTGACGGCTCGCTGTCCGTCTTCAGTAACGATTCGTTCCATGATGGAATTCTCGGCACGCCCAATCGGTGCATCGATCGTTTGGATGGGGACTTCTCCTTCTACAAGGGCTACATAAGAGCGCGTGAGCGCATTGGCTTTCTGGAGTTCGCTAAACCGATGGTGAATGAAGCCATACTTCGCAAACAAGACGACGCCGCTCGTATCCCGATCGAGTCGATTGATCACATGAATCGCAGAGGTCAGACCGATTTGTCGGTAATAACCGAGTACGGCGTTCGCGAGTGTGTCGGTCGGATGCAGTCGTGATGGAATCGTCGCGATTCCGGCTGGTTTATCGACTGCCAGCACCGTCTCATCTTCATACAAAATATGAATCGGTCTATCCGAGATGACCATATCTGTCGAAGGAGACTCGGGCGGGAATCGTACCACCACTTCATCTCCTTGCTCGAGAACGTGCCGAACCGTACGATGGATCCCGTTCACCTCGATTTCTCCTTCATGTTTTACGAGCGTGAGCATCTTCCGAGAAATCCCGAGGTCCTGCATTAAAAAGTCGCGCAGTGGAATAGCCTTCTCCACAACGCGACGAATCATAAATCCTTGCATTCGTTACTTTCCTTCCTCAATGAACGATTCACGTACACGCCGCCAAAATGGGAATGGGCGGAAACGAGCGAACGTCACTTTTTCTTTTGCGACCGCGCAACGAATCGACACAACGTCTGACCAAGATAACGCTTCTTGATGGTCAAACGCCAATTCGAATTCCGTTTTCGTATGCGGTTTGATTTTCACTTGATGATGTTTCGGCAAGAGGAGCGGCGCCCCAATCGTTCGATAGACCAGATTATTGATAGAAGCCATTTCCGTCACTTGAATTGCTTCAATCGATGGATGGACGATTGCACCACCGAGCGCTTTGTTGTAGGCAGTCGAACCAGAAGGGGTAGAGATACACAGTCCATCACCACGGAACGTTTCAAAATAATCATCGCGGATCGACAAATCACAGACGAGCGTCCGCTTATAGTTTTTGATCGTACAATCGTTCATCGCCAATTGACGATCGGTCTTTCCGTTCTCGTAATCGATCAGAACTTCGACGAGCGGGTATGAGACCGGTTCGAACGACTCACTCGTGATCATTTCCGTCAGCTCATCCAATTCATCCGGTTGCCAATCCGCATAAAAACCGAGGTGTCCGGTATGGATGCCGACGAGAAGCGTTTCATCGAGACGGTCAATATACTTATGGAACGCTTGTAGCATCGTCCCGTCCCCACCGACTGACACGACGATGCGTGGCTCTTCCGATAACGTATGCCCAGCGGCTTCAAGTTTTTCAGTCAGTTCCTGGGCGATTTCCGCTGATCGCGCATCTCCCCTCGATACAATCGCAAACTGCATATCGATTCCCCCCTAATCCTCGTCTGTTTTCACATTCATCTCTTTATCCCGAAACACTTGCTGCGCATCTTGAATCTCGACACGGAGTTGACTCATCTCTGCATCGAGAAGAAATGCCGCCTCAGCTGCACGTCTCAATCGTTCTTGTACTTCAAGAGGCATATCGCCATCATATTTATAATTCAAAGAATGCTCGATTGTAGCCCAAAAGTTCATCGCAAGGGTACGAATTTGCACTTCGACAAGTGTCGGAATCTCCCCATGAATCGTCTGGACCGGATATTCGATAATGACATGATACGACCGATAACCCGAATCTTTCTGATGCGTAATATAATTGCGTTCTTCCACTATTTTAAAATCTGTCCGACGATGAAGCAAATCCAAGACGTGAACGATATCATCGACAAACTGGCACATGATTCGTAATCCAGCAATATCTTGCATGTCGGTCGCCAGCTCATGATCCGCAATATTTTTTCGCTTTGCTTTTTCAAGAATGCTCCCGACCGGTTTGACCCGACCTGTGACAAATTCAATCGGAGAGTGGTCATTTTGCGACTTGAATTGCTTACGAACGGCTTTTAACTTTACTTTCAACTCGTCTACCGCGATTTGATACGGTACTAAAAACTGATCCCAGTTCACTGATTGCATACGCTGTCACCACTTTCGTTCTTTTCCGGAAAAAACGCGTCCTTTCCGTATGTATCCGTTTGTATGGTATCATAAACGAACAATTGTTCATAGAATGGAGCGATGATTTATGACCCAAGAAGTGGAAATTGAATTTAAATCCATGTTAACAAAAGATGAGTATGAAAAACTGATTCAAGCCTACAAACTAGAAGATCGCGTCCGCTGGCAAGCAAACGATTATTTCGACACGCCAACCTTCCAGCTAAAAAAACAAGGCGCAGCCCTTCGTATTCGTGAGAAGAAACATGGCCAGGTATTGACATTAAAACAACCGAACGAAGTCGGATTGCTTGAAACACATGCCGCAATCACTGAAGAAGAAGCGGAAGACTTATTCAAGTACGGAATCATTCATGATGATCAAATGAAGCAAGCCCTCGCCCCGTTTCAACTGAATGCCGCACTCGAACACCTCGGACGCCTCGAGACGAATCGAGCCGAACGTCAAACGGAAGATGGTCTTCTCGTTTTGGACGAAAGCCATTATTTGGAGACAACTGACTATGAAATAGAATTTGAAGTCACGAATGAAGAAGCGGGCAAACGTGCATTCGAACGACTGTTAGCAGAGCACGGTCTTCCATACCGTCCCGCCAAAAATAAAATCGTTCGATTCATGGAATTAAAAATGAGTCGGTCTGAAGGTTGAGCAGATACATTGCCAACCTTTTTTTTTCGTTGCTACAATGAGTTTACAACATTAAATGAGTTTTTTGCCGAGAGGAGGCGACACAAATGGAACTTGAACAATGTAATGGGTCATCCTGTTCACTGGAAGAAACTCCTATTCAAGTAACGTATAAGCCATTGGAGTTATTCTATTTCATGGACATCTCGAGTCCTGAAAATTTTCACGTGATGACACTGATCAAAAAGTTAGAGATTGAATACGGACATGTGATTCGTTTCCGAATGGTCTCTACCGTTCCTAGCTGTGTTGGCGGATGTCAGGAAGAAGTTCGCCTTCTCACAATGATCAAAGCGCTAGAATTACAAGGGAAACGTCATGCGATGCGTTTTTTACGTCATTTGCAGGTGAATGATTTATTCTCCGGTAAACAGTTAGGCTCAATTGATTTATGGGAAATCGCACGGTCTTTCGAAGAGTACGGTCTTGATTTGGATGAACTTGAAGCCGATCTTCAATCGAACCAGCTCTTGAATGCTTTAGCAGTCGATCATCAAGTGCTGAAAGATTGGGAGATTGAGTCATTGCCCGCTCTCACATTCGTGACGCGCGATGAAGCATTGAAGATTGAAGGGGTCTATCCGTACGACGTGTATCAATCGGTCATGACCGAGTTGCTCGGTTATGCCCCGAGTCGTACGACTGACTGGGATGTAGCCAAAGTGTTGGCTCGTTATGACGCGTCGACGATTACTGAACTATCGTATATTCTAGACTTAGATAAAACTGTGATTGAACGCGAACTGAAGAAGCTCTCCTTGCAGCAACGCTGCCGCCCTGTACCGGGATGTAGCGGTGAGGCATGGGCGCAAACGAAATAAAAAAGAACCCCACGGCCGGGGAGCCGTGGGGTTTTTGACGTCTCAAGCGGGGACAAGAGCCGTCGTACCTTGAGGCCCGGGGAAGGCCTACAAGATGGGAGAAAGTTTACGGTCAATAAAGGGGTTTGTGATTGATTTCACACTTATAATATACCGAGTCCCTCTTCATCTGACAACTAGTTTGTGTACATTGTCACATATTGTTCACGAGAACAATAATGATTCCATTTCATCGAGCACCGCTTCGAACTGATCAAGCGCTTTAAGGACTGGTTCTTTCGTCGTCATATCGACACCTGCCGCTTTCAAGACCTCGATTGAGTAGTCGCTAGACCCAGCTTTGAGGAAGTTATCAATGTAACGACGTACGGCCGGCTCTCCCTCTTCCATGATCTGTTGCGACAACGCTGCCGATGCTGAGATTCCCGTCGCATATTGATAGACATAGTAGTTGTAATAGAAGTGCGGGATACGCGCCCATTCATATGAAATCTCTTCATCGATGACGATTCCTTCTCCGAAGTAGCGTTTGTTCAACTCTAAGTACGTCTCATTCAAATATTCAGGTGTGAGCGAGACGCCTTCTTGAGCAGCCTTGTGAATCATATGCTCAAACTCAGCAAACATCGTTTGACGGAACAACGTCCCACGGAATGTTTCGAGTTGATTGTTCAACAAGTAGAGACGTTCTTCTTTTGCCGTCCGTGTTTTCAATAAATGGTCGTTCAATAACGCTTCGTTTGTCGTCGACGCGACTTCTGCTACAAAGATTGAATAGTCGCCATACGGATACGGCTGTGACGTACGCGTGTAATGGCTATGCACCGAGTGACCGAACTCATGCGCGAGCGTGAACAAGTTGTTGACGTTGTCCTGCCAGTTCATAAGGATGAACGGTTGTGTATCGTATGCTCCAGATGAATATGCACCGCTCCGTTTTCCACGTGTCTCGCGTACGTCGACCCAACGTGAATCGAGACCGTCTTTCACGATTTGAACGTACTCTTCTCCGAGTGGTGCCAAACCATCAACCATCAACTGTTTCGCTTCTTCGTACGACACTTTCATCTCTACATCTTTGACGAGTGGTGTATATAAATCATACATATGCAACTCATCTAATCCGAGCGCGCGTTTCCGCAATGCGACATATCGATGCAGCAAATCAAGACGCTCGTTGACCGCTTCGACTAGACCGTCGTACACAGACTCTGGAATCGCATTGTGGTGAAGGGCTGCCTGTCGCGCACTCTCAAATTTACGGACACTTGCATAGAAGTTGTCTTTTTTCACACTGCCTGAAAGCGTCGAGGCAAACGTGTTCAAATACTGCCCGTACGTCCCGTACATTGCTTTAAAGGCGTTCTCACGGACACTTCGGTCACTCGATTCGAGGAACGTGATGTAACGTCCGTGCGTCAATTCGACCTCTTCCCCTTTTTCGTTCTTCACTTTCGGGAATTTCAAATCCGCGTTATTGAGCATACCGAACGTCGAACTCGATTGTCCGAGCACGTCTCCAGCTTGCGCAAGGATCGCTTCTTCCGCTTCCGTCAGTACGTGTGGACGTTCTTGCGCCAACTCATCGAACGCATGACGATACACGCGAAGTGACTCGTGTTGTTCCATAAAGGCTTCAATTTGAGCTTCATCGATTGAAAGAAGCTCTGGTGTCATGAATGCGAGTTGGGCTGAAATTTGCGAGGCGAGTGAGCCTGCACGGTCATTCAATGCCTGATAATGACTGTTCGCCGTATCTTCGTCGTAACGCATGTGCGCGTACGTATACAGCTTATGTAATTTACGAGAAAGCTCATCACGGAGTTGTAACGCTTCGTATAACGTTTCTGCCGATTCACCGAGTTTTCCTTTAAACCCGATCAATGCCGGCACCTGCTCTTTTAATGCTTCAAAATCTGCTTCCCATGCTTGGTCGTTACTGTAGATCGTCTCTAAGTTCCACGTCTCTTCGACTGGAACTTGTTGTCGTGTCAATACTTCTGACATACGTTCACTCCCTTTTCTGATTGGTTCGTCGATTGTAACATCAATCGCTGAAGTCCTTGATACAATCGTGTATCGTGACGTCTCGCATCTTCACAGGTGATTGGAAGCACCCAAGTCGTGACATCACACGATAGACGACATGCATTCAAGAGTTGTTTCCATTGTACATGAAATGACTGGGAAAAGTCGCTTGTCGGTGTCACTCCGAACTGGCGGCACGTCTTTTGAATGCTCCATTCCACCGAATCATTCGGTGACTCATAGCGATTTAAATAGAGGACGATTTGAAACTCAATCGGATGAACGTGTATTCCCCAAAGTGACGTGAGGGGAAGATAGCAGGCTGTCGGTAACAAGGCGGGGATCAATCCCAAAGGATACAGACGATTTAAAATGAGATGTCGATTCTTTGGGGATGGGTAGATCGGCGACATTCGTTTTCGTCGTATCATCTCCGTCCATTCCAATGCATTGAACCGATAATAAGCTTCATAAGAGGAAGTGGTCACTGAGGACGAGACTTCCCAATTCCCGATTCCATACTTGATTGAAATGGGAAACCCATTGAAACGAACCAACTGTCCATTTTTCACTGTCATCAACCGGTGTCGCCGAGATAGTTCAAGGCGCATCCACGGTTGAAACGATTGGTTCATCTTTAAATCGAGACCACTCGCGATCCAAATCACATCCAGACCTGCTCGTTTGTAATCGTTCGTTCGCGCGACATATTCTTCTACTTTCAATGGAGATGCCTGAATCTCAAAGACGGTTGGCAACTCATCCACATTCGTAAGAATGTCGGCCCGACGATTCCCAATCGTCACTTCTTGGTCGACAGGGTACCCGCTTTCTTGTAGCCATTGGCATACTGCCCATTTATCCTGATGGTGTGTAACGGATTCCGCTCTCCCGCACGTATGGATGTGGGCAAAATGTAGACGACGTTTCGCACCTTGCTTTAAGATCAACATTTCCTGGCACGTCGGACATCGAAAAGGAGCAAGCTGCTCCGCCTGCATTCGATTTAGAGTAAAGGAATCAACGATATCCCCTTCTCGACCGATCGCAAACCGCATCTTGCTCCCCCCTTATAGTAGTGGTGAAAACATTCTGGCCAATGATTCTACGAGTTTTATAAAGAATGAGCGCTTCGCAAACTCTTCTAATACAAGTTCGTGAGACCCTTCGAAATCATGATATAAGTCTTGTTTCAACTGATGGACCGAGTTCGTGTTGTACAGGAGAGCATTTACTTCGAAGTTCAAATGGAAGCTACGAAAATCCATGTTCGCCGTCCCAATCGTGGCAAGTCCGTCATCGACGACAATGACTTTTGAATGCATGAATCCTTCTTCGTATAAATAAATCTTTACCCCAGCCAACAGTAACTCCTCATAATAGGAACGACTCGCATAAAAGACGATTTTATGGTCCGGATAGCTCGGTAAGACGATCCGAACATCGATGCCCGATAAAGATGCTGTCTTCAAAGCACTCATAATGTCCTCATCAGGAATCAGATACGGGGAGGAAATATAGACGGACTTTTTCGCAGCATTGATCAACGAGAAATAAATCGATTTCATCGTCTCGTACGGTTCATCAGGTCCGCTTGCAACGATTTGGACACCTCCGCTCGCACTTCGTACCGTTTCGAGCGGTTCTAAATAGAATGGCGTGAACAGCCGTTCTCCCGTCATGTAGTACCAGTCTTGTAAAAAGATCAACTGTAACTCGGAAACCCCTTCTCCTCTGACATACAGATGGGTGTCGCGCCAAAAACCAAATTTAGAGTGTTCGCCTAAATACTCATCCCCTACGTTCAATCCTCCAGTGAACGCCTCTGTCCCGTCGATGACGACAATTTTTCGATGGTTTCGATAGTTCGTCTTACTCGACACGAGCGGAAGGACGACTGGGAAGAACGCCTGCACTTGGACGCCAGCTTGTTTCATCTCCTCGAAAAATGTACTGCTCGTATGAATGGAACCGACGGCGTCGTATAAGAATCGAACTTCGACCCCTTTTTTGGCTTTCTCGATTAAAATCCGCTGAATTTCCCGAGAAATACGGTCTTCCCGAAAAATGTAATACTCTAAATGGATGTGCCGTGTCGCGCCTTTCAGAGCGGGCAATAACTTCGAGAATTTTTCACGTCCGTTCGTCAAAATCTGCGTGTACGTATTCGAAGAGACGGGCAATTGGTTCAACGAAGAGGTGAGATGCATCAACTTCTCATAATCATCATGCGCAAACATCAGTGACGGAGAGAGCGTCATCGCTTTTTGCCGATAAGCCAAGTACGTCTCTTCGTCGAGCATCGCCTTCTCTTTGAACATCCGCTTGCGACGATAGTTCTGACCGAACACGAAGTACGCAAATAGCCCGATGACAGGAAAGCCAATCATGACAATCGCCCAGATCAACGTCCGTTGCGGGTTGCGATTTTCAAGCAAAATCACAAGCAAAATACTGAACGTTGTCAAAAAGACGAGAATCGAGAAGAGCCCAATCACTTGTGAGCTCCAGTAATACGATAATATCGCAATGAGTCCTGCGAGCAAAATAAGGGAAAAGAGTACTTGTATGCGTCGCAACATATTATAACCTGACCTCGTTTCTGTCATGTATTATCATTAATTATACATCGTAACGCCAATTTTTTGAGGGGAGCGAATGAATTATGGGGACTTTTCTAATCACAGGTGCGACAAGCGGGATTGGGCGCGCCGTCGCCTTGCAGTTAACCGAGAATGGACATCGTGTCATCGGAATCGGTCGTGATGAGACACGGGGGGCTTCTCTCGAATCAGATTCGAACGGATTGGCCGCGTTCATCCGGTGCGATCTCCATTCAGCGGAAGACATCGATCACCTCTTTGGACACTTAAAGGAACAAGGGGTGACGTTACATGGTCTTTTCAACAATGCCGCAACATTTGGTAGACCCGGTACACCGGAGCGTTTGACTCAAGAGTCATACACCGAAGTGTTTGACGTCAATCTCTATGCACTGAACACCGTCACACAACGCGCCATCCCTTTATTTGCTCAGGGAGCGAGTGTCGTCAACAACGCCGCCATCGTCGGACACGTCAAATTCCCACCTATGCTCGCTCATTACGCCGCCTCGAAGGCCGCTGTGGTTGCCTTGACGAAAACGTTCGCACATCGGATGAAAGGAAAGGTTCGATTCAATGCTGTCTGTTTCGGTCCGGTCGATACGCCGCTCAGTCACAAACTATACGGTGGAGAAGCAAAATTCAAAGAGGCAATGACCCATCATTTCCGGGGACATGCCGCCCTACCGGAAGAAGTGGCGCCGGTCGTCGAATTTTTATTAACCGATGCCTCAACCTATATAAATGGACAAGCCATCACGGTCGATGGCGGATATACGCTCTCTTGAACAGAGACCACCTCTTCTTTTGAAAAGGTGGTCTCCTGTCATGTCGTCATCTTTTTAGCTCGCCCTATTTTATTGCGTAAATAGTTCTGTTCTTTTGAATGAAGACTTTCCCAATCAATGACATCTTCAAAATAATCAATCATCTCATCAAACGTCGAATCTAACGTCTCATGCGCCTGAAGACGCGCCATTCGAATCGCCTCGAACACGGACCCCATCACAAAGATATCTTTACTGGCGTAAGTCTGCATCGGCGATAGTGATTCAAAAAGAATCGTCTCAAGCGTCTTTCGCTTCACATGCCAATCGGATTTCCCGTTCGAGTATAGAAAATCTCCATCCGGTAGTTCACAAAGTTCCCGTAAAATATCTCCGATGTAATGAATTGCGTGAATCGCCGTATTCGGGTCATTGATTCCTGGAGAGATTCCACGTAACGCAATCTCACTCAACTTTTCAATCGCAAATGAAGGGTCTTGCATCGAGGACCGCACTTCGCCGATCTCAAATAGTTCGATGTCCGGGGCATCCTCACCTTTCCAAAATCCGAGTAAATCCCCTTTTGCGACAAATTCACCTACGGCTACGACCGATTCAAAGTCTGTTTCATGATCTCCCTGCTTCTCTCTTAAAAATAAGCGGATATACCCCGTCTGCGGCGCCCGTACCGCTTGACCTTCAAACGAATGAACAGAACGTGGTAATACGAGATTCACGTCATCTGACCCGATGGCGTCTTTTTGCTCACTGATTACCGATAGTGCTTCTTTATGTAACGCGGATAACAAACGTTCTGCCTGAATCGAGACACTGATGGTCTGAATGAACTTGACGAACGCCCAAATCGAACCAATGACTAAGAGCACACTGATTCCTGAAGATAATACGACACCATCATCTGCCGTTCGGACGAGGAATAAGTTCGAAATCCCGTAAACGGTCGTCATAATGAAGAGACCAAGCGTATGCTTAGCCGACGTATTCGTCAAAAAGTTATTGATGGTCCGAGGAGAAAACTGAGAAGAATACGTCGTCAACACGACAAGGATTGTCGAAAAACTAAACGTCATCATCGTCATAAGACTCGTGAACGTCGAAGACAATACGGACGCTGCCGAGTCCAAGTCCAAATAAATAAAATCTGGTAGTAAATCTCGGAAAAATTCACCGAACAGTTGTGTCAACGCTGTTAACGCGATGCCCCCCATCCCATATAGGAATGGAACGAACCATGCACTATCATCAAGTAGTAGTCGAATCCGTCTCACCATACCAACACCTCTTTACCATTGATTTGAAAAAATCGCCTGTCCGTCTGAACAGGCGATTGATCATTTAGAAGTAGTGACGCACTTTCGCAAAGACGTCGCCATCGAGAATGAGTTTACCATACTCTTCAAGCATCGGTTGCGTCTGTGTACTAAATGTTAAATATTCTGCTAGAAGACTGAGTGCATTCTCTTCGTCTTCAGGCTCCATTTCATCCGGGAAATCAATCCACAAATAGTAACGGTCTTGATAATGATATAGTTTCAAATCAAGGTCACTGAACGTGTCACCTGCACGCTTACTCAGTGAAATGATCGCCTCGAAATCATCTGTTTCCATTGCGAGTGGCGCCCAAGCATCTGCTTCCGCTTCGAGTTCATCCAACTCACTCAATTGGTCGAGTACCGATTGTTGATCTCGTGCTTCATCAATCGCTGAACGAAGAAGCGAACCGAGTTCAGAATCGTCTTCCGTATCCATCACATTTTTCGCAATTGTCACGGTCACTTCTAGACCTTTTTCAAAAGCTTGGACTTGAATCCACAGTGGACCATCAAACGAGATGTCTTCACGTTCGTGAGCCTCGTCCATCATCTGCCAGAACAGCTGCTCGCCACGTTCTCGGTTGTACCAAATTTCATCACGTGCGAAGCCACGTTTTTCAATGTCCACATATGTGATGAAAAATTTGACGGTATTGTCATTGATGCGCTCAATTTTCACGATTGTCCACTCCCTTCTCACCTCGCTCCCATTTCACATAAGGAGGAGAGGGGAAATTGTCTTGTTATCTTTGTACCCTTTTTGACATCGTTCAATCTAGATGACGGGTTATAACTTTATTTTATAGGAAATAATCGATAATAAAAAGCACACTGCTTAGACAGTATGCTCTCATTCATTTACAAGTCGCTGTGCTTCTTGCAATTGGAACGTTCGAACCTTCCGTGGCAAGAATCGACGAATCTCATCCTCGTTGTATCCGACCTGTAGTCGTTTTTCATCAATCAAAATCGGACGACGTAGTAAGCCTGGATATTCTTGAATCAAATCATACAATTGTTGAAGCGATAACGCATCAACGGATACATCGATTTTAGAAAAGACTTTAGAACGAGTTGAAATAATCTCATCCGTTCCATCTTCTGTCATGCGTAAGATCTGCTTAATCTCATTTAGTGAGAGCGGTTCTGAAAATATGTTTCGTTCTGTAAACGGGATATCGTGTTCTTCGAGCCAAGCTCGTGCCTTTCGGCAAGATGTGCAGCTTGGAGACGTATAAAGTGTGACCATTTTTCTTCCTCCCTGATCGAGTATGCGTCCATCTTTTTAAGTGACTCTATCTGTATACCCAAATTCGCATCCACTTAATTATAATAATTCTTAATTATTAAAACTTCAATGATATTCTTTATCATTCAGATATGAAAAGAGGGCGCATTCGGTGAATGCGACCTTGAATGACCCATCTCAAGATGCCGGGAACCGAGACACCGGTTGAGACACCGTCTCTTTCCCTGGCTTGACTTGCAAGTCTTTCAACTTTTTCTTCAACACTTCTTTCAAAAGTCGTTTTTTCTCTCGTAGAACTTTGTCACGTTCTTTCATGGCCTCTCACCCCCGTACAGCGTAAGCAACCGACCGAGCATTACCGATTCTGAAAATCTTGAACTTGCACTAATCTACAAATAAATTATAGCACATTTGTTTGTGAAATGTGAATCATTCTTACGAGTTCATCATTTCTTTACACGGATATCATTTGCATTACGTACAAAAAACCTGTATAGTTTATAGAAATAACCTTTTTCTATTTAAGGAGGAGAGCGATGATGAGAATCACATTAGAAACCATTATGGGACATCCGGTAACCCAAAAATATTTAACTCGATCAGGATTAAAACATGCTGTAGACGTTTGTGAGCGCGCTCTCGAAATGGCAACGAAACGTGGTCTCGATACAGATTTAGCGACGAAAGCTGCGCTACTTCATGATATCGGTCACTATGAATGGTATACAGAAGGCAAATGGAATTATGACTTATATCGTCAGAACGATATTCATGCGATTAAAGGTGCGGAGCGGGCACATAAATTACTCATTCGTCTCGGGGAAGACCCTGCCCGTGCTAAAGAGATTTCTGTTATGATTCTTTTGCACACTGATTCCTATTTACCACCAAGCCGAATTCAACGGACCCCGCTTCAACAGCTCGTTCATGACGCCGATACGTTCGTAGAGCAACCAGGTGGTCTGCACCATTATGAGACAATGGAGATTGAAGATGCACTAGCTCGCGTCCGTCAAATCGATGCTATCGTCGAACGTCTCTCAAACTTACCGCGAATTTCAAACGGATAATCCGTCACCTAGCACATTAGGTGACTTTTTTTTTCGCTAAAAAACCCTGACTTCCACATGAAGTCAGGGCCATCGTATTAAACGAGTTGTGCTTTATATGCTTCGTACTCTTCGTCCGTGAGCGAGACATAGTGTCCTGGCTCGACTTCGCGAAGTGGTGGGATACTTGAATCTTCATCCGAACGTCCAACTGGACCTTTCGAAGTTGACTCGTATACGATCCGTTTACGTGTACGTTCATGCTCCGGATCCGGAAGCGGAATCGCTGAAAGAAGCGATTTCGTGTACGCATGAATCGGGTTCTCATAAAGGCGATCTGCTGTCGCAAGCTCTACGAGGTGACCTTGATACATAACACCGATACGGTCAGAGATGTATTTAACCATCGACAAGTCGTGGGCGATGAACAAATACGTCAAATCGCGATCGCGTTGCAATTCTTTCATCAAGTTGACGACCTGCGCTTGAATCGAAACGTCAAGTGCAGAAATCGGCTCATCGGCGATGATGAAGTCTGGTTCAACCGCAAGGGCACGGGCAATCCCGATACGCTGACGTTGTCCACCTGAGAATTCGTGTGGGTAACGACTCGCGTGCTCTTTCGTCAAACCAACAGTCTCAAGAAGGTCATACACGCGGTTCATACGATCTTCTTTCGTCTTCGCAAGACCGTGAATATCAATACCTTCTGCGATGATATCCGCGACCGTCATACGCGGGTTAAGCGATGCGTATGGATCTTGGAAAATCATCTGCATAGCACGGTTGAATTTCAACTTGTCTGCTTTTGATTTTTTACCGTGGACGTTTTCACCTTTAAATAAAACATCACCATCCGTCGCGTCGTAGAGACCGATGATCGTACGTCCTGTCGTAGACTTCCCACAACCAGACTCTCCTACGAGTCCGAGCACTTCACCTTTGAAAATATCAAACGAGATTCCGTCGACCGCTTTGACAACGCGGCCACGGCCAATTTTAAAGTGCTGCTTCAGGTTTTTTACTTCGAGTAATTTCTCGCGTTCCATTATTCAGCACCACCTTTCGTAAACGATTTTGCGAACGCACTGTCCGGACGATACTTGAGAGCGAGTTCACGAATCGCACGTGGCGGACTAACCACTGGTGCTTGTGGGTGTAATAACCAACTAGAAGCAAAGTGTGTATCACTCACCTGGAACATCGGTGGCTCTTTCTCAAAATCAATCTTCATCGCGTATGGGTTACGCGGTGCGAATGCATCCCCTTTTGGAGGATCGAGCAAGTTTGGAGGCGTACCCGGGATTGCCGGTAACGCTTCGTTACGGTCATCTGTCGGACGCGGCATCGAACCAAGAAGTCCCCATGTGTACGGGTGACGTGGCTCGTAGAAGATTTCATCAACCGTTCCTTTTTCAACTAGACGACCTGCATACATAACAGCGACACGGTCAGCCATGTTCGCAACAACGCCAAGGTCGTGCGTGATGAAGATAATCGCTGTGCCTGTTTTTTGCTGAATGTCTTTTAAAAGTTCGAGAATTTGCGCTTGAATCGTAACATCAAGTGCTGTTGTCGGTTCATCGGCAATCAACACTTTCGGGTTACATGCGAGTGCGATCGCGATAACGATACGCTGACGCATCCCACCAGAGAGTTGGTGTGGGTACTGTTTCAAACGCGCTTCTGGGTTTGGAATCCCTACAAGTGTCAACAATTCGAGCGTACGTTTCTTCGCATCCTCACCTGTTAACCCTTGGTGTTGTTTCAACCCTTCTGCGATTTGTTTGTAAATCGTCATTGTAGGGTTAAGTGATGTCATCGGGTCTTGGAAAATCATTGCGATATCGCGACCACGAATTTTAAGCATTTCTTTTTCCGAAAGTTTCGCCAAGTCTTTCCCTTCGAACATGATTTCTCCGTTCGTGATTTCACCTGGAGGGTTCGGAATGAGACGCATGATCGCCTTCGAAGTAACGGATTTACCTGAACCCGATTCTCCTACGATAGCGAGCGTCTCGCCTTTTTTCAAATCAAACGATACGCCACGAACGGCTTGAACCGTTCCTGCATATGTGTGGAACGAGACCTCTAAATCTCGGACTGATAAAATCGTTTCCATGCACGAGTCCCCCTCTTTCTTTTTTATTTACGCATTTTCGGATCGAACGCATCACGCAAGCCATCGGCAAGCAAGTTGAAGCTGACCATGAGCAAGACGATGATGACCGACGGGATAATAAGAAGGAACGGGAATGTCCGTAGTTCTTTGTATCCATCGTTGATCAACGTACCAAGTGATGCCTGTGGCGGTTGAAGCCCGATCCCGATAAAGCTGAGGAATGCCTCGAAGAAGATGGCAGATGGAATCGTGAACATGAGCGTGATGATAATCGCACCCAATGTGTTTGGAATCAAGTGTTTGAAAATCAATCGCGTACTAGATGCACCAAGTGTGCGAGCTGCCAAGACAAACTCTTGGTTTTTGAGTTTTAAAATCTGACCACGAACGAGTCGACTCATCCCGATCCAACCTGTGATGGCCATGGCGAGGATGATGGTGAATACACCAGGGTCAAAGATCAAGATGAACAAGATGATTAAGATCAAGTTAGGTACACCTGTCAAGATCTCAACAATACGTTGCATGATGTTATCCGTACGCCCACCGAAGTATGCTGAAATTCCACCATATGCCACACCGATGATTGTATCGATGATGGCCGCAACGAAACCGATGAAGAGGGAAATACGTGTCCCTTCCCAAATACGTGACCAGAGATCACGACCGAGGTAGTCCGTACCGAACCAGAAGTTCTCTTCTACGTTCTTTTGTTCGTAGAAGTCGATATCGCGACCACCGAGTGTCGCCATTCCATCAAAGCCAGCCCATTCAAGACCTGTGACTTTTGGCGGAAGTTTTGCTTGTGAAATGTTTTGTTCGTAGGCATCACGACCCGACAACATCGGTCCGAACAATGCAAGTGCAACGAGAATTAAAATAATTGATAGCGAGATGATGGCCGCTTTGTTTTTCTTTAGGCGCATCCATGCATCTTGCCAGAAGTTTAAACTTTTCCCAGCGATTCGTTCACCAAGCTGTTCATTCATCTCAACAGGTGTGAACATGTCTTGGTCGAACTGTTCGTAATTCTTTTTGTTTTCAATCATCAGTTATTCCCCCCAAGACGAATACGTGGGTCAACAACCCCATAGAGCAAGTCGACAAGCAAAATGATAATAATGAACAATCCTGAGAAGAACAATGTCGTTCCCATGATGACAGAGTAGTCGTTCAACGTGATTGACGTGACGAACAATTCACCAAGTCCTGGAACAGCGAAGATTTTCTCGATAACGAATGTACCCGTTAAGAGTCCAGCTGTCATCGGTCCAAGGATTGTGATGGCAGGAATCATTGCGTTACGAACCATGTGTTTCCACACGATGGCGTTCCCCGTCAATCCTTTCGCTTTCGCAAGCGTGACGTAGTCTTGTCCGGTAACCTCTAACATCTCGGTTCGGACGAAACGGGCAATCGCTGCCGTGACACCGAGTGACAACGAAATTGTTGGTAAAATCGTATGAGCTGGTGTTTCCCAGAATGCGACTGGGAGCAACTGCAATTTAACTCCGACATAGTACTGAAGGAGGGCTGCAAAAACGAACGATGGGACAGAAATCCCGATTACCGATACGAACATTGAACCATAGTCAATGACCGTATTGTGACGAATCGCCGCAACAACACCTAACAATACGCCTACAAGAGTTCCGAGAACTAATGCCTGGAGCCCTAATTGTGCCGAAGGACCAATTCGTTCCATAATCAATTCAGTTACTGGACGGTTAGCCGTACGGAATGAAACGCCAAGGTCACCTTGGAGCATGTTTCCGATGTACGTCGCATAACGGACCGGAAGCGGATCGTTGAGTCCGTAACGGTCATTCAATAATTGAATTTGTGATTCTGTCAGTTTTTCCTGGTTCTGATACGGTGAACCTGGGAGCAGGTCCATCAGGAAGAACGTGAACGTGGCAATCAAGAAGAACGTGATGAGGCCGTAAGTCAGCCGTTGTAGGATATAACGTCCCATGAATAAAAAACCCCCTGTTTTTTCTAATTCTTTCTACTACTTGCACCAACAGCTTCACTATGACATATGACCTATTTTTCAAATTCACAAAATGAAAGGAATATTCTGAAAGAATAGCGTATACGTCATCTCAAGGCTCTTAGCACAGCGGCTGAAAACAAAGAATATTCTTTTCAGAGATTATTCTGAATTTTCACTGTTACTACATTATACTTTACCAACAAAACATTTGAACAGTATTTTCTCTAACTTCAGTAGATTTTTTTAGAAAATCGGGGACATGCGGTTCGCATGTCCCCTCATCCCATTACTTGATATCAACGTATTTGTACTGGTAATCAGCACCGAACAGTTGACGGTTAAAGTTTTCGATGTTTGGACGAATCAAGTACGCCACACCAGCTTGATAAATCGGCATGATCGCTTGATCTTGCTCAATCAAGAGAGCCTCAGCTTCTTTGAACAAGTCATAACGTGCATCGATGTTTGTTTCAGCAGACGCTTCGTCAATCAACTGGTCATATTCAGACGACGCATAGTTGATGTCGTTTTGTCCGTTGTCTGATGTGAAGATCCCAAGGTTCGTAAGTGGATCTTGGTAGTCAGGTCCCCAAAGTGCGAATGACATTTGGTAGTCTCCGTTTGCTTCACGCTCAAGTTTGTTGTTGAAAGGTTGTTGAGCGATTTCAACCGTTACGTTCGGCAAGTTCGACTCAATTTGACCTTTCATGTACTCAGAAATTTGTTTTGAAACTTCGCTATCGAACGAGAGGAGTTCGATTGTTGTCGCTTCTCCGCCTGTTGCTTCTTCCCAAAGTGAAGCAGCTTCGTCAGCGTTTGTTTGGAAGTACTCAACACCTTCTGTGTAATCCGTTCCGTCTTCATATTTGATGAAGTCTTTTGGAATGAATGATGTTGTTGCAATTGAACCGTTGTTCAAGAGTTGGTCGATAATTCCAGTTGGATCGACCGCACGCGCGATGGCTTTACGTGCATTTACATCGGAGAAGATTTCATCTTCGTGGTTGAATTTGAAATATCCGATGGCAGAACGAAGACCTGTGTTGTAATCTTCATCTTCCTGGAAAGCAGCAACTTGTTCTGATGCAAGACCTGCATAGTCAACATCGCCAGCTTCATACAAGTTTACGACTGTAGATGTTTCTTTGACGACGCGAACATCAACGGCTTCAAGCGCGACGTTGTCTTTATCCCAGTACGTATCGTTCTTTGTTAAGACATAACCTTGTTCACGATCCCACTCTGTCCATGTGAATGGTCCGTTGTAGAGAAGGTTTTCAGGATTCGTTGCGAAATCTTCGCCTTTTTCAGTCGCGAATGCTTCATTGATCGGTGTGAATGTTCCGAATGAAGTAAGTGAAAGGAATGATGGGTCTGGACGCTCGAGTGTGACTTCGAGTGTTTTCTCATCAATTGCTTTAACGCCAAGCTCTTCTTTCGGTGTGTCACCTGTGTTGATCGCTTCAGCGTTTTTAATTGTGTTCATGATGTATGCATACTGTGAACCTGTTGCAGGATCAACAGCGCGTTGCCATGCATAAACGAAATCGTTGGCTGTAACTGGCTCTCCGTTTGACCATTCAGCATCACGAAGTGTGAATGTGTAAACAGTCTCATCTTCATTTACTTCTGGTTCGCCTTCAGCGAGAGCTGGTACGGCATTTCCATCTTTATCAAGACGGTAAAGACCTTCCATTGTGTTAGCGATCAAGTTGAATGCGACCGCGTCTGTAGCAAGAGCCGGATCGGCTGTTGTGATGTCTGACGTATCTGTCAAACGAAGAACTTTTTCTCCGTTTGAAGAAGAACTGCCGCCATCAGAGTCTCCGCCTGTCGAACAAGCCGCGAGTACTGAACCGAGTGCCAAGATGATCGTCATCATGAGCAGAATCGATTTTTTCTTCATTGCGATTTCCCCTTTCGTATTGAAAAGCTAGCCGTTCGTCGAATAAACATCTTACTTTTTCTTTAATTTTCTGAATATTTCATAAAGTATTCGACGAAAGAACGTTAGGGCTATTGTAAGAAATTTTTAATCAAACTGTCAACTACTGAATAAAACGCTATCATTCCGGCTGAGTTTCATACTCGCATTCTGCCCTACCTTCCTAGTATCATAGAAGAAACGCGGAACGGTTGCTCGTTCCCTTTATGGCGTGAAAGGAGATTACATCGTTGAAAAAGTTTCGAAATATATTGATTGTTTGGGGGATTGTCACAATCCTGTACACCGTTTGGTCGATTTTTTCATATTTCCGAAGCGAATCTTTCCTGTTTCATTTGAGCGGCGGTCTATTCGTTTCCGGAATTCTCACGTTTGCGATCGGGATGTTCTCACATATGAGTGCGACAGGATTGTTCGATGGCATTATGTATGGTTTCAAGCGAAGTCGACGTGCAAAACTCAAAGAAATTGATGCGGATTATGAAGAGGATGAAGAAGAAGAAGACCCTGAAGATCGGCAACTCCGTAAGCAATCGGCTTGGAACTGGGTGTTTGTCGGTGTCGGAAGTATCGTTCTTTCGTTTCTCGTTGCGTTGATTTAATCTTTTCGAGAGCATGATCCTATGCTAAACTTAATGCAGAATAAGAACACTTGGATGAAGACAAGTAATTCAAATCACCTTTTCCTCAGAGAGTCTACGGTGCTGCGAGTAGATGAAAAGTTTTTGAATGAATGGACTTCGGAGTGGCTCGCTTGAACAACAGTATGGCGAGACGGTTCACGCCCGTTAACGCGTTCAAGTGGCATAGTTTATGCAAATTTGGGTGGCACCGCGGTTATTCGTCCCGATTTATTCGGGAGGACGACTGCGGTTTTTTATATTCTTCGGAGGTGTATACACATGGCAACGATTTTTTCAGGAATCAAACCGACCGGCGTCGTGACGCTTGGGAACTACCTTGGCGCGATGAAACAATTCGTCGACCTACAAGACGACAACAATGCCTATTATTGTATCGTCGATTTACATTCGATTACCGTTCAACTCGACCGTGTCGAGCTCATGAACAACACTCGAAAACTAGCGGCACTCTACTTGGCTTCTGGTCTCGACCCAGAAAAAGCGACGATTTTTGTTCAGTCTGAAGTGAAAGCACACGCTCAGCTCGGTTGGATGTTAACTTGTATCGCCGGAATGGGTGAGCTCGGCCGGATGACGCAGTATAAAGATAAGTCGCAAGGTAGTGAGAACGTTGGCGCAGGGCTGTTCGTTTACCCGACGCTCATGGCATCTGACATCTTGTTATACAATACGGAACTCGTTCCAGTCGGAGACGATCAAAAGCAACACATCGAGTTGACGCGTGATTTGGCGGAACGCTTTAACAAACGTTATTACGAGACATTCACGATGCCGGAACCACTCATTCAAAAAGAAGGCGCACGGATCATGTCTCTCACGAATCCCGTGAAGAAAATGTCGAAATCAGATACGAATGCCAAAGGATATATCTCGATGCTCGACGAGCCGAATGTCATCCGTAAGAAGATTAAGAGTGCCGTCACAGACTCGAGTGGTGTCATCTCGTTCGACCGGGAGAACAAACCGGGGATTTCGAACTTGTTAGAAATTTACTCGCTTTCGACAGGGACCCCAATCGATGATCTCGTCAAACAATATGAGAACTCGAACTATGGGACGTTCAAACAAGATGTGGCGGAAGCGGTTGTTGCTCTACTTGAACCAATTCAAGCTCGTTATCACGAATTGATCGATTCTCCAGAACTCGATGAAATTCTTGATGCCGGTCGTGCGAAAGCTGAAGTCGTCGCGAACAAGAATCTCGCGAAGATTGAAAAAGCGATGGGTCTCAGTCGTAAGCGCGCCAAAGTGAAAAAATAAGCTTGTTGTGACAGAACTCTCCATGTGAGAGTTCTTTTTTGTATTAAAAAATGTACATAAAAAGAGAGACAGGCGTCCCTGTCTCTCTTCGTAAGATGATTTGATTATTCTTTGCCTTCGATTGAAGCCCACTTGTAAGAGTAGTCCGCACCGAATGCGTGCTCAACGATTCCTTTAACGTAAGGTTTCGTGAGGCGAGCCGATCCACGTTGGTAAACTGGCGAGATCGCGTTCTCTTCAAGAACGATTTTCTCCGCAGCTTGAAGGTCAGCCCAACGCTGTTCAGCATCTGTGCTTGATTTCGCAGATTCAATCAACTTATCGAATTCTTCGTTCGACCACTTACCACGGTTGTATGGTCCGTCAGTTACGAAGAGGTCAACGAATGTCATTGGATCTTGGTAGTCAGGTCCCCATCCAGCGAATGTGAACTCGAACTCACCTTTGTTCTCAAGGTCAAGTTTGTTGTTGAACGGTTGTTGCTTGATTGATACCGAAATGCCTGGAAGGTTCTTCTCAAGTTCACCTTTGATGAACTCACCGATTTGCTTCGCAGACTCTGAGTCATAGTTGAGGAGCTCAAGCTCAACTTTGTCTGTTCCGAGCTCTTTAAGCCCTTCTTCCCAAAGTTTTTGAGCTTCTTCCACATTGTATCCACCGATATCGCCGTTCGCTTCACGGAAATCTTTACCGTCAGGACCTGTTACGAAATCTTTTGGTACGAGGTAGTTCGCAGGAATCGAACCGTTCGCAAGAAGCGTCTCTGAGATTGCTGCTTTATCATACGCTTTGTCAATCGCGTTACGGATTTTTTGGTTGTCAAGTTCTTCCACAGCTGTGTTGAACTGGAGGTAGAAGAGTGTTGGTTCAACGACAGTTGAGAACTCTTCGCTGTCTTGATACTGGGCTACGAGCTCAGAAGTCAAGCCTGTGCGGTCAACGTCACCGTTTTCATACAAGTTAACACCCGTTGAAACTTCTTTAACGACTTTAACGTTGATTTCTTCAAGTTTAACTGTGTCAGCATCCCAATAGTCTTCGTTCTTGACCATCTTCCAGCCTTGCTCGCGCTCCCAGCTGTCGAGTTTGAACGGTCCGTTGTAGAGAGTCGTCTCTGCAGATGTACCGAAGTTCTCACCTTGCTCTGTATCGAATGACTCGAGTTTTGGCATGAATACGCCGAAGCTAGTCAATCCGAGGAAGTAGTCAGCTGGTGCAGTCAATTTAACTTCAAGTGTTTGATCGTCGATTGCTTTAACGCCTACAGCATCGCGCTCGCCTTCACCTGTGTTGTACGCTTCCGCGCCTTCGATGATTGACATAACGTATGCATATTGTGATGCGTTATCTGGGTTGAGTACTTCTTTCCAAGCGTATTCGAAGTCGTTCGCTGTGACAGGCTCCCCGTTTGACCAAGTCGCGCCTTCACGGATTTTGAACGTGTACGTCTTCCCGTCTTCTGAAACGTCGTGGTCTTCAGCCATACCTGGAGTCGGGTTGTCTTCTTCGTCCATGCGGTAAAGACCTTCGTTTACGTTGTTCAATACGTTGAATGAAACAGCGTCCGTTGCGAGTGTCGGGTTAAGTGAAGGAATATCTGAAGAATCGAGCAAGTTGAGGACTTGCGCTTCGTCTGCAGAACCTTCGTTTGTTGATCCTTGTGAAGAATCTGTTTCTTCCCCTGTCGAACATGCAGCTAGGAATGCACTAGATAGAAGTGTAACCGATGATGCTAAAGCAAAACCTTTTTTCTTATTCATTGCGATGACCCCCTGATTTTTTCGTTTTAACGAAGTGAATGATGGTAGAAAATTCAGTCATTTCTTCTGACAGTATTTGTTACCAAAATCCCGTTGATGCAATAATACAATATTCTGATAATTTTGCAAAGTGTTTATTTTGATTTTTCTATAAAATTTTCTCTATAGTCAAAAAGCCCGCCTAGAGCGGCGGGCCTTTAGCTCAATTTTCATATTTTTTCGAAAAGGTTAGGACATATGAAGGACCGATGACCGGATAACCAATCTGATCGTATCCTTTTTCAACCAAATAAGAACGTCCTGCTTGATAGATTGGCATAACAACCGCCTCTTCTAACAGCTTTGCTTCCGCGTTTCGTAAAATGATATTACGTTCGTCCAAACTTTCAGTTGAGCGGGCCTGATCCATCAGTTGATCGTACGACTCATTTGCATATCGACTTGAATTGAGCACATCGTCAGACTCAAATTGAGTCAAATAGGCAGATAGCATCGGATAGTCCGGTTGCCATCCTGACAACGAAAAGGAATAATCTCCTGAGACTTCTTTCCTAACTTTTTCTCCAAGTGGTAGCTCTACAACCTTGACGGTCAACCCGTCCAATTGTTCCAAATTCTCTTTTAATCTTGTCGAAATTTCACGTGCTTCTTCATCGACAAAGCTAAGCAATTCAATCTCGATCGTTTCTTTTTTTAACCGTTTTTTCACGGTTTCAAATAATTGGTTGGCATCGCCTTCCAACTCTGCAACCAAAGCCTCCTCATCCATGACGAGAAGTCGTTCCGTCGTTCGTTCCGCTCGTGCAAGCGATTCTTCAAGTGTCGTCCGCTCAAGCATCAGTGCGAGGGCTTGTCGAAACGCAACATCATCGAATGGTGCTTTTTCAACGTTTGGTTTTAAATAAAACACGCCACTTCGCGGAACGTCCTCAATATTCATGACTTCCTCATCAATGGTAGAAGTGTCGAAGTCATAAGGAATCAAATGCATTCCTGACGTCTCATTCAAATTTGATTCACTTCGAATGGTGATCGTTTCAAGCGTAACATTGTCAGCCTCACGATACGTTTCGCTTCTATGTAACGAGATGCTTGTATCATTCATTCGATCAAATTCAAACGGACCGTTCGTTTCTAACTCATCCCATGATGTCACGGATGGTTGTGGTAAAAACGCTGGCATGGCAAATATTTCTTCGAACCCTTCCATCGGGCGGATGAGTGTGATTTCTAGCGTTCCTTCATCAATTGCTCGAACGCCTAACGCGTCTGGTTCTTGTTGTCCGAGCCCAATTTCTTTTGCCGCTTTGACATCTGCGAGTAAGAAACTAAATGGTGAGTTCGTATCGTCATCGACGAGTTTACGGAAATGATCGACGAACGTTTGTGCCGTTATCGAATTGTCTTCTGTCGTCACACTTTCTTTCAATGTGAACGTATAGACTGTTCCGTCTTCAGATCGTTCTAGCTTCTCGACGAGTCCCGGCTCAATCGCCCCATCTGCGCCGAATCGATAGAGTCCTTCATATAGATGTGACAAAACCGTTTGGGATGCCGGGTCAATCGCGAGCATGACGTCCGGTTGAGTCGGAAGGGATTCCCCATGAATCGTAATGGTTTGTTCTTCTGGTGGTAGTAGTTCACGTGACTGCTCTCGTTGTTCGTTCCAAATAAATAAAAAAAGGATAAGGACTGAACCTAACAAGGCGGCCACGATGAATGATTTCTTGTTCATTCGTTGCACTCCTTTCTGTTAGACCAACCCTTATACCCTAACCTTTTTTGAATGATTTTTCTACCGTCAGTTCGTCACTTTCGCAAATGCGAGTGTCGCATTGTGGCCCCCGAAGCCAAGTGAGTTACTGAGTGCATACTGAATGTCAAGTTCCCGATTTCCTTCACGTACATAGTCAAGGTCGCAATCTGCTGCAGGTGATTCACAGTTGATTGTCGGATGAATCTTCCCTTCATGAATTGAAAGGGCTGTGATGACTGCCTCGACGCCACCTGCTCCTCCGAGAAGATGACCAATCATCGATTTCGACGAGTTGACTGCGAGTTTCTCAGCGTGTTCCCCGAACACACGACGAATCGCTTTCGTCTCAAGCATATCGTTGAGCGGTGTACTCGTCCCGTGTGCGTTGATGTATTGCACGTCTTCCGGCTTGATTCCCGCATCGCGAATCGCCTCACTCATTGCTTTTGACCCGCCTTCTGCTTCTGGTGATGGTGCAGTGATGTGATAGGCGTCTGAACTCATCCCGTATCCGACGACTTCTGCATACATTTTCGCTCCACGTGCCTTCGCATGTTCATACTCTTCTAATACGAGTACGCCAGCGCCTTCACCCATGACAAACCCGTCGCGGTTCTCGTCAAATGGACGGCACGCTGTATTCGGGTCCGGATTCGTTGAAAGTGCTTTGTTCGAACAGAAGCCTGCGAACGAGAGTGGTGTGATTGGCGCTTCCGCTCCACCGGCGAACATGGCAATCGCATCTCCCCGTTGAATAACGCGGAACGCTTCTCCAATTGAGTTCGTTCCTGACGCACATGCTGTAACCGAACAGTTACTTGGTCCTTTAGCCCCGAGGTAGATCGACACTTGTCCGCTCGCCATGTTCGGAATCATCATTGGGATGAAGAATGGGCTTACACGACGCGGTCCACGGTCATGAAGGATGGCTGACTGCTTGTCGATGGTCTCGACGCCACCGATTCCGCTCCCGATCCACGTTCCGACTTCATCGGCAATGGCTTTGACATCGAGTCCGCTGTCTTTATGGGCAGCGTCTGCCGCCAAAAGTGAGTATTGGATGAACGAATCCATTTTACGCGCTTCTTTTGGTTCGACTAAGTGTTCGATGTTCCACTCTTTTACTTCCGCTCCGACTTTCGCCGGATATTGGCTGATGTCGATTTTTGTCAACGTATCGATTGCGTTGTCCCCTTTTAAAAGACGGTCCCACATTGTCGACACGTCGTTTCCTAACGGTGATACGACTCCTAATCCTGTCACTACTACTCGTTTCATAGATGATTCCCCTCCGTAATTGTTGCATGATTCCATGTCAGACAGCTTGCACCCCACGTGAGTCCGGCTCCAAACCCTGCGATGACGATTGTTTGTCCGTCTTGGATTTTACCAGATTTGACGGCTTCCGCTAAGGCGAGCGGGATCGATGCCGCCGATGTGTTCGCATGGTCTTGAATGGTCATGACGACTTTCTCTTCTTCTAAATGTAATCGTTCCATCGCCGCATCGATGATTCGACGATTCGCTTGGTGCGGTACAAGGACGTCGAGGTCGTTCAACGACTTGTCGGCCTTGTTTAACGATTCGAGCACGATCTCCGGCATTTTCCGTACGGCGAACTTAAACACTTCGCGACCGTTCATGACAATCTTTCCTTCATCGTTTTCGTACAAGTGTTTGCCACCTGTCCCGTCACTTCCAAGTACGATGGAGTCGATTGAAGCAATCTCGTCTTCCCCGAGTACGACAGCTCCAGCTCCGTCTCCAAATAGGACAGCTGTCGACCGGTCATCCCAGTCAATCAAACTTCCCATCTTTTCTGCTCCGATGACGAGCGTTTTCTTGAAGCCTTTCGAATCCATCAGACTTTTCGCTGTATCCATTGCGAAAATAAATCCGCTACATGCTGCACTGACGTCGAACGCCACAGCGGCTTTCGCGCCAAGATTCGCCTGAACCACGCACGCGGTTGCGGGGAAGGCTGGCGCAGTCGCCGTCGCACAGACAATCGCCTCGATCTCATCGATGCTGACTCCAGCGCTCTGTAACGCCCGCTCTGCGGCACGTGTCGCCATATCCGAGACTGATACGTCACTTTCTGCTAAATGTCGCGCCTCGATGCCTGTACGCGTACGAATCCACTCATCGCTCGTATCCATTCGTTTTTCTAAATCGATATTTGTCACCCGATTGTCCGGTAAGAACGATCCGATGCCGATGATTCCAATATTCATATCGTCGACCCCTATTCTTAGTATCTGGTACTAATATAAGGGAATAAAAAGAGGATGTCAATGCATCCTCTTCATGATCAATCGATTAAGCTTGTTCGAGGCGTTTCGTGACAGCCATGACCATCTTCGCAGAGTTGATCGACGCCGTTTCTAAAAATTCATCAAACGATAAGTTCGCCTCTTCGTCCGCGCTGTCTGAAATCGAGCGTGTGACGACGAACGGAACACCGAACTGGTAACACGTTTGCGCGATTGGAGCAGCTTCCATCTCGACGGCAGCGACGCCATCGAAATGGCCAAGGATGTCCGCTACACGTTTTGAGTCGTTGATGAACGAATCCCCTGTTACGATCAATCCTTGATGCACGTTCACGTCCGGTAAGTTTTCAATCACATCTTTACAGACGCTGACGAGCTTTGGATCGGCTTCATACGCTGGTGGCATCCCTGGTACTTGTCCGTACTCATAGCCGAATGCTGTCACGTCAACATCGTGGTGACGTACTTCTGTTGAGACGACGACGTCACCGACTTTCATCCCTTTTTTAAATCCGCCGGCAGAACCCGTATTGATGACGACGTCCGGTTTGAATTTATCAATCAAGAGTGTAGTCCCAATCGCGGCATTGACTTTCCCGATGCCTGACTTCAAGATGACGACTTGCATGTTTCCAAGATACCCTTCATAAAAATGATAGCTTGCGATTTCTGTATCTTTACGTTCAGTTAGTTCGTTCCGAAGCAAATTCACTTCTTCTTCCATCGCACCGATGATTCCAACTTTCATACCGATTCCTCCTCAGAAAGAGAGCGACTTCCAAAATGGAGGTCGCTCAACAACTTATTTGATTTCTTTGATTTCGACGATCATGTCGCCACCTGGTGTTTGAACCGTGACCACATCTCCGATCGTACGGCCAAGAAGTGCTTTCGCGATTGGTGATTCGTTCGAGATTTTCCCTGTGAACGGGTCTGCCTCGGCACCACCGACGATTGTGTATGTCTCGTCTTCGTTGTCTTCTTGGATGAAGAACGTTACAGTTTTCCCGATTGAGACAACCGAGTTATCGCCTGCATCATCTTGAATGATGACTGCATTGCGGAGCATTTCTTCTAATTGTGCGATTCGTCCTTCGACCATCGCTTGTTCTTCTTTCGCCGCGTCGTATTCCGCGTTTTCTGATAAGTCACCGAAATCACGAGCAATCTTAATATTTTCAACGACTTCTTTACGGCGGACCGTCTTCAGTTCGTTTAATTCATTCTCGATCTTCGCTTTTCCGTCTAACGTCATATAGTGTTGTTTTTCAGCCATTTCTGTCACTCCTTCATTGTCTCCTAGTATATTACAGCTAGGGTAAATTGAAAACGATTTATTTCCTCACGCGCGATTACGCTCAGTGAGCACCCAACGGATCTTCGTCACGAGTAAATCGATTGCGACAAAGTTTTCTCCGCCTTCAGGAACGATGATGTCCGCATACCGCTTCGTCGGCTCACAGAACTGCAAATGCATCGGACGAACGACATTCGTGTACTGTGCCACGACCGAATCGATCGAACGTCCACGTTCATTGATATCCCGCTGCATGCGGCGCAGGATGCGAACGTCAGCATCTGTATCCACGAACACCTTAATATCCATCAATTCACGCAAACGGGCATCTTCAAGTGCTAAAATCCCCTCAACGATGACGACATCGACCGGTTCGATCAAAATCGTCTCATCAGAGCGCGTATGGGCCGCGTAGTCATATACCGGCTTCTCGACAGCCTGATGTTGTTGCAATTGTTGGATATGTTCAATTAGCAAATCGTTATCAAAGGCGAAGGGGTGGTCGTAGTTTGTCTTGTACCGCTCCTCCATCGTCATTTCAGATTGATCTTTATAATACGCGTCTTGTTCAATCATAACGACCGATTGACCTTTAAACGCATCGACGAGCGCACGGGCCACGGTCGTTTTTCCAGATCCGGTACCCCCGGCCACGCCAATAATGACGGGTTTATGTTGCATCAAAGTTAAGTCCTCCTCATCGTAATTTACGACTGATTGCTAGGCCATCACCAAGGGGCAAAATTGCAGTATGATAATCGGTCCGTGCCATCAATTGCTCAGTAAACTGTTTCACGAGACGGACAAGTCGGCGTCGACGTCGGTCAAGTACTGACACGTCCTCGAGTAAGACGTCCCCTCGTAAAAACAAATTATCGCTGTAAATCGTACCACCAATTGGTACTAAAGCGCCATACCCATCAAAAAATTTTTGATATTGTCCTTTTGCCGCATCAATAAACACGGCATCGAACTCACCTTCAATCGAACCAATCAATTCAACGGCGTCACCGTGAATCAATGTGATGCGATCGCGAACATCAGAACGTCCGATAAAACCAGTCGCCTCTTTGAAACGACGAGCATTTCGTTCAATCGTGACGATTTCGGCATCTGGTAACAACTCTGCCATACGGATTGCACTGTAGCCAATTGCCGTCCCCACCTCAAGGATGCGGGTCGGTCGCTGCATCGCCAACAAAGAGAGAAGCACTTCAGAGCCCGTCAAGTCCATGATTGGAACGTGATGTTCTCGCGCAAATGCCTCCATCTCCGTCAGTAGCGGAGAGCGGTCGTTGATCAATTGTTCTACATATCCCTCATAGGATGCATGGTCCACTCGTTCCACCTCTTAACTCTCTTCATTCAAACGACCGGAAGCATCCGCTTCCGGTCGTCCCATCAATTACTGTTCGCTTCTTCAAACGCTTCCCATTCGGAACGGTACTTATTGACGTTTTGTTGATGGTCCTCATAATTGACTTCGAACAAGACCTCCCCATTCGGGAACCCTTCACGTGGAGGGCGTGCATAGAAGTAAATGTTCTCTGTGTCGTTCGGGTTGAGTACCGCCTCAAACGCATCGCGACTGACAGCCGCGATTGGACCAATCGGAATCCCTTCATAACGATACGTGTTATATAAGGAATCGTTCTCCAAGTCTGCGAATGAAGTGAAAATCGATGTCTCCCCCGTACCGTACCAGACGGTCGGGTCAGACTGTAATTTCATGCCGTCGTTTAGACGATTTTCAAAGACACCGGCAATTTCTTTCCGGTCTTCCGTTGACACAGCCTCTTTCTCGACAACCGATGCGAGCGCGAGTGTCTCATGGAAGGTACGTCCTGAATCGGCCAAACGACCTTTGTACTCTTGATACATACTTTCAGTCGGGAGTAGCATCTCATCGATGATTTCAGTGAGTGTTACCCCTTTATTGAATTCATATGTTGCTGGGAACAGGTATCCTTCAAGCGGATGATAAATGCCTTCCTGCAATACTTCCTCCGTCAACATCTCATGCTCGTTCACGAGCGAACTGATATATTCACGGTCACTCAATTGTTCGGAAATCTCTTCTTTCGGAATATCGGCCTCTTTCGCAAGTCGCGCGATGACCTGGTCGATTGTGAACCCTTCCGGAATGACGAGCTTGATATCAGGAACCACAATGACTTTACCTGTTTGCAACGTTTCAATCAACTCATCGATTGATTGAGATGGTGACAACGTATACGTCCCCGCTTGGAACGATGACTCGTTTTTAAAGCGTGTATAGAAACGGAAAATCGTGCTACTCCTTACAAGCCCATTCTCTTCTAGTAATTCACCAATGTATCCCGAACCGGCACCGAGTGGGACTTCGACCTCAACGGTTTCCGTCGATGTCGGATCAATCGGTTCGACGGAGCGCTTCACGAAGACGTAAGCGAGTGCCGAGCCTGTGGCGATGACGAGAAGGAAGATGGCAAGGATGACAACCGTGATGCGACGAACGATCCGGTTGCGGGCACGTTTCTCATCTGACATAGATGGATGATTCATGCATTTCTCCCCTGTTCATTTTATAAAGAGAGGCGACGAGGGAAATCCCTAGCCGCCTGTCCCCTATTTAGTCTAGACCGACTTCGTCATTGACGATATCGAATGCTTCCATGACCTCTTCGAAGTCTTCATCGTCTTCGACGAGCTTCAAGATGAATTCGCCATCTTCAAGTTCTTCAATTTCAAATGCGTATACTTCGATTGTGTCTTCATCTTCTGTTTCCGGAGCGCCGACTGGTTCGAGTACAACGAATGTTTTCTTCGAACGGTCGCTTGTCATACGGAAAATTTCTGCAAATAAATGCTCGTCTCCATTTTCATCTGGAATACGGTACATTTCTTCTTCACGACGGATTTCTGCCATGAGAGATTCCTCCTTATTTCCCGGAACGGTCCAGGTAGTTTTGTAAAATCATCACGGCCGCCATTTTGTCGATGACCGCTTTTCTCTTTTTGCGGCTGACATCTGCTGAAATGAGCATCCGTTCCGCTTGCATCGTCGTTAATCGTTCATCCACCAACACGCAAGGTAAGCCTGTCTGTTCGGTGAACGCCTCGGCAAACGCCTCTGACGCCTCACCGCGCGGACCGACTGTCCCATTCATGTTTTTCGGGTGACCGACGACAACTTCTTTCACATCGTACTGCTCGATAAACGGACGAAGGAGACGGACGGCTTCGTCAAAGTCGGGTTCGGTCCAATAGACCGTCTCCACACCTTGTGCCGTCCATCCCATCAGGTCACTCACCGCGACACCAATTGTCTTCGATCCGACATCGAGTCCCATGACTCGCTTCATATTAATCCTCTCTACGATCGTTCAAATACGATTTGACCAACTCTTCGAGAAGTTCATCCCGCTCAATTTTGCGAATCAAGTTTCGCGCATCATTATGACGTGGGATGTAGGCGGGGTCACCTGACAATAAGTATCCCACGATTTGATTGATCGGTTGATAACCTTTTTCCTCGAGTGCTTGATATACCGTAATCAGCGTCTCACGTGTGTTAGCACGTTGATCATCTTCTGGAAAATTGAATTGCATCGTGCGATCCATTTGGCTCACAAGAATCCACCTCTTTCCGTTTGCACTTCACACTCTATTATGCCAGTGATTGGACGTAATGTGAAGCAAACTTCAATGCTTCGTCCAGTTTTGTTGCATCACGGCCACCTGCTTGTGCCATGTCTGGACGACCGCCACCACCGCCACCACAGCGTGTTGCGACTTCTTTAATGAGTTTTCCGGCATGGAAGCCACGATCGTTCAAGTCTTTTGTTACACCGGCGACGAGGTTGACCTTCTCACCGTTTGCCGACCCGAGGATAATCACGGCAGAACCGAGTTTCCCTTTCAAGTCGTCGACCATGCTACGGAGGGCATCCATATCTTGTCCATCGACACGCTTCGCAATCAATTGAACGTCACCAATCGTTTCGATTGCATCCGTCAATGAAGAAGCTTCGATGTTCGCAAGTTTTGCTTTGAGCGACTCTGAAGCACGCTCAACGTCTTTGATTTCAGCCTGGAGTGCTTGAACACGTGCTGGGACCTCGAGTGGTTTCGTCTTCAACAGTTTCGCTGCCGCTTCGAGCGTCTCGATTTGCTGGTTCATCACTTCGTATGCGCCAGCCCCTGTGACCGCTTCGATTCGACGTGTTCCTGCGCCAATTCCTGATTCAGACAAGATTTTAAAGAGTCCGATTTCAGCCGTGTTAGATACGTGACAGCCACCGCAAAGCTCAACTGAGTAGTCCCCAGCCGATACGACACGAACGACATCGCCGTACTTCTCACCGAAGAGTGCCATCGCACCTTTTGCTTTCGCATCTGCGATATTCATTTCTTCGATGTCGACACCGATCGATGCCCAAATCTTCTCGTTCACTTGACGCTCAATCGATTGAAGCTCTTCAGCCGTCACTTGACCGAAGTGAGAGAAGTCGAAACGAAGACGATCTGGTGTCACGAGTGACCCAGCCTGGTTGACGTGCTCGCCGAGCGTGTCTTTCAAGGCACGGTGAAGGAGGTGCGTCGCCGTATGGTTTTTCACGATCGCTTGACGTGAGTCTTGGTCAACCGTTGCTGTCACTGCCACTTCCGCTTTCGCGACGCCTGACTCGACTGTGACCGTGTGCAAGTTTTGCCCATTCGGTGCTTTCGACACATCTTTTACGCGAAGAAGGAAGTCTTCGCCAACGATTTGACCTTTGTCACCGATTTGACCGCCGCTCTCTGCGTAGAATGGCGTTTGATCGAGGATCACTTGTGCCTCTTCCCCTGCAGCGACGACGTCAACGAGTTCCCCGTCGTGAATCAAGCTGACGATTTTCGCGTTCGTCTCAAGGTTGTCGTATCCGAGGAATGTCGATGGCATCGTGATGTCCGCGAGTACGCCAGACTGGATTTGCATCGATTCGACGTCAGCACGCGCTTGACGTGCACGTTCGCGTTGCTCATTCATCGCTTCCTTAAAGCCGTCCTCATCGACCGTCATGTGATGGTCTTCAGCGTATTCGATTGTCAATTCAAGTGGGAAGCCGTACGTGTCATAGAGACGGAACGCATCTTGACCACTGATCACGTTTGAACCTGCAGCTTTTTGCGCTTTCGCGACTTCGTTCAAGATTGCGAGTCCGTCGTTCAACGTTTCATGGAAACGCTCTTCCTCGTTTTTGATGACTTTCTTGATGAAGTCTTTCTTCTCGTTCACTTGTGGATAGAAGTCGACCATGATGTCACCGACGACGTCGACAAGTTCATACATGAACGGACGCTCGATGCCGAGCATCTTCGCATAG